>JAFOFC010000068.1 GCA_017387515.1 Paludibacteraceae bacterium | reverse complement strand
AATTGGTCATTGAAGCGTTGGCATTTATTAGAGGACGTAGTTTATCGGACGCCTATATTATTGTGGACGAAGCGCAAAACCTAACACCACACGAAATTAAAACCATCATTACCCGTGCTGGCGAAAACACCAAGGTAGTATTTACGGGCGACGTTCAACAAATTGACCATCCTTATTTGGATATGCTATCGAATGGGTTGGCCTATACCATCGACAAGATGAAAGGACAAAACATTTTTGCACACGTTAATTTGATTAAGGGCGAACGTAGTTATTTATCGGAATTAGCTAGTAATTTGTTGTAAAAATTGTATCTTCGTGCCCATTATGATAAAGCACCTAAAAAAACACATCCTATTACTAAGCATTTTATTGGGAAGCATGGGTAACCTACAGGCTATGACCTTTATAGGTTATCCCATACAACCCGAAAACACCCAAATATCGTTGCTTACTTGTTCTCCTGGCGAACTTATCTACGAGTTGTTTGGTCATACGGCTATTAGAATAGAAGACCCCACATCGGGCATTGATTTTGTAGCCAACTATGGCTTGTTCGATTTTAACCAAGACAACTTTGTATACCGTTTTGTACGGGGTAAGACAGACTATCAAGTGGGTGTGCAATATACAACGTCTTTTTTAGAGGGATACAAAGAAAGAGGATCGTCGGTTAGACAAACAACCTTAAATTTAACCACCGAACAAAAAACATACCTATTACAACGATTAGACGAAAACCTACAACCAGAAAACCGCGAATACAGGTATAACTTTATATACGACAACTGCGCCACTAGAGTAAGAGACTTGATAGAGATGGCCGTTTCGCAAAAAATAAGTTACCCTACACATGTAGAAAGTTATACATTTAGAGAAGCCATTATGTTGTACACGGCTAATGCAGGTTGGTCGCAATTGGGCTTTGATTTGTGTTTGGGCGAAGGAACGGACAGAACAGCTAGCCAACGCGAGTTATTCTTTTTACCAGAGATGCTAGGCAATGCCTATCATTCGGCACGCATTAACATAGACAACCAAAGCATTCCACTCAACAAGCATACAAGCATATTGGTACCCAAAACCAGAGAAAACACTAGCAGCTGGTTTACTCCTACCTTGTGCGCTTATTTGCTATTATTGGCATCGATATTTGCCTCGTTCTTTTTGCGCAAAAAACGCCAATGGCTAGAAATAGGCGATGTAGTACTTAATACCATTAACGGACTAGGTGGTTGTATTATTCTGTTCTTAATGTTGTTTTCGCAACATCCATTTACTTTTGAGAATTACAACATTATGTGGATGAATCCGCTTACGTTGTTTCCTTTACTAGCGGCAATTTTTCCTTTTCTAAAGAAACTAAACGGTTTGTATTATGCAGGTAGTTCCATTATGTGGCTTGCATTTATAATTTTAATGCCTATGTTACCACAAAACTTTAATGCTGCCGTATTGCCATGGGTGTTAACGCTACTGCTTCGTTCTTACCTGCGTTTTTCAGAAATAAGGGAGCGTCATCAAAGTAGGAATTTGAAGATATAAAGACGATGGTGAGGCGTTGAGGCGGTGAGGCGTTTATTTTATTGACTAATCGACTAATCGGTGAATCGACTAATCGAGATAATTTGGAATTAGGAATTAGGAATTAGGAATTTTTGTGCGAGGTGAGCGCAGAAACCAAATTTATTTGGATTATGCCGAACCGATGCCAAAAATCATGAGGACGTAGTCCGAATAATTTTTCGAGCAACGAGAGCAGAAGCAATGCGGTCACTGAGCTTGTCGAAGTGCCCAGCATTGATTATGCCGAGTCGCAAAAGAAATATAAAAGTGCCCGAATTGATGGTGAGGCGGTGCGATTTTGGAGCACGGACGCACGACCGTGCGTCCCTACAATTTTGACGAATGACAAGTGACGAATGACGAGCGACTTTAGACTTGTGACTATAAAAAAGGCACCCAAGGGTGCCTTTTTTAACGCCCGAAGGGCAAGCGTCCTTCTGGACGCCGCGCCATTGGCGCGTAATAAAAAAACGGATAGAGGCTCGATAAAAAATAAGGGCACCCTTTGGGTGCCTTTTTTATCGAGCCTCTCATGGGACTCGAACCCACGACCTACTCATTACGAATGAGTTGCTCTACCAACTGAGCTAAAGAGGCATTTATTACAAAACGGTTGCAAAATTAGTGATTTTTTTGTACAAAACAACAAAAAAACATCCATTTGAGCAGGTTTTTTACAAATCGCCTAATATACAAGGTGATATATTCAAGATAAAGATTACTTTTGCATCGTAATTATTATAAAACAACCCAAACATCTAAAAAAATGGTAGAAAAAGTTGGCAAAAATGCCGGATTAATCTGGAATGCATTGAACAATGCTGGTAAAGCTCTTGAAGCTAAAGAAATCAAAAAAGCAACTAAATTAACTGACAAAGACTTGTATGCTGCATTCGGTTGGTTGTTGCGCGAAGACAAAATCAACATGGTAGAAGAAGGTAAAGAAGTATTCGTTAACCTTATCTAATAACCTATTTTTATAGGTATCAACAAAAAAGGTCTCTGCAATTGCAGAGACCTTTTTTGTTGCCCATAATGATGGTTTATCGCATAATGACTTTATGGGTTTTCTGCTGCGTTGCTACAAGGTATATACCTGGAAGCAAGTTTCCATTATAGGCTGTAACATTTACGCCTAATACATTGTATACAGCATAATTGCCTGCAGATACGGAAATATAACCATTTTGAGCAACAATTACAATCGCTTCTTCTGCATTTTGTTCAATGCTGGTTACAGGCGCCTGAGTTACTTGATGCGTAAAGATTGGATGCTCGTAATCGCCATTAAAATGAATTTCAATATCGTAATTGCCGGCTTCGGTAATTTCTACTACTACCTGTGTTTCAAAAACTGTAGGATCGCAATTTCCGTATATAGGATACGTTACTGAATAAGGAAGATCGGTTTCGTCTACTTTTACGGGTATCACCACGCGATTACCGTTTTCTTCGGTAAATTGATAATCTTCCGAGCACTCACCATCTATCACTACAGCCAAATATTCTACTACAGGCAATGGATCGGGTTGGGTAAGTTCTACCGAAGCGTTGGCTTCGCAACCATTAGCATCCATTACAGTAACGCTATAGGTTCCTGCGGTTAGGTTAGATTGATTAGCTGCTGTCGCATCGGCAATACCCTCGCCTACCCAATTGTAAGTATAAGGAGCAGTACCACCGCTTACCGATGTAGTAATAGCGCCAGTAGCGGCACCATAGGCATCGGGATTAACTACAGAAGCAAAACTCAAAGTTAGTGCTTCGGGTTCGGTAATGGTATAGCTAAATTCAAAAGTAAGACCTATGCTATCTTCAATTTTCAACGAATAAACACCGGCAGTCAAATCTGCAAGATCTTTAGTGGTAGCGGTGCTACCGTTAGGATAGGTCCAAGTATACGTGTAAGGAGCAACCGAGCCCGATACTTCTAGCGTAATAGCACCATTATTATCGCCGTT
>JAFOFC010000067.1 GCA_017387515.1 Paludibacteraceae bacterium | reverse complement strand
TATCTATTGTACTATGTCTATTATTTTAGGTGGTTATGGCGCCGGGGTTCCACCTCTTCCCATTCCGAACAGAGAAGTTAAGCCCGGTAGCGCCGATGGTACTGCGTTTGTGGTAGAGTAGGTAGCCGCCATTTTTCAGAAAGCCTGTAACGAAAGTTGCAGGCTTTTTTTATTTGTATATATTTGACTATGGTGATGCAACCCTATTCGGTCACTGAGCTTGTCGAAGTGCCCAGCATTGATTATGCCGAGTCGCAAAAGAAATATCAAAGTGCCCGAATAGATGGTGATTCGATGTTTAATCGTTTAGGCGATTTTGGGTTGACTAATGTCCGCACACATCCCAACCTGTATTGCGGGTTGAACAAAACAAAGTAGGGACGCACGGCTCGTGCGTCCGTGGTAGAATGGGAATGCATTTTCTTAACGCTCGTCATACACAAAAATGTATCTCCGCTCAATCACGATGTCTTTTCATTGAATCGCCTCAACGCCTCAACGCCTCAACGCCTCAACGACTACACGACTAAACAACTAAACACCGCCTCACCGCCTCACCATCGATTAGTCGATTAGTATGAGTGCGAAGCCCGAATAATCGTTTAGTCGTTTTAACGATTTTGCGATTGAACGATTTAACGTTGCGATGCAACAAGTGACAAACGATGAGTGGCAAGCGACAAACTCAGTTACCGCGCTTCGACAGGGTGTTTAAATGACTCAAATGTATGTAAAGATTAATAGCAGTTTATAAATGTTAAACATACAGTAAAATGATACTAAATAATTTGCATTATAAATAATTCTTTATATCTTTGCAAACGTTTCAGAAGTAATTAATCCCCGTCATCGGACTGATTGCCCCATCTCTTAAATCGCGATAATTACTAATATATTTGGGGGTGTTATAAATGAAACTTTATATTGATGAGTCTTCTCGTATGAGGGGGCTCATTTTTTTTTATATTGTTACTGTTTAATTGATTGTTTATTCATGAATTTGTAAAATCTGTTCGCCCACTTACCCCAGATTATGTGCATTTCGTCCCAAAATGTGCTTTAAATGGTCCCAAAAGCCATTTTTGTGTATCACTAACGTTTTTGCTACTGTATTTTTGCACTGCGAAAAATTAAACGTTTTTTTTATGAGAATTATTGGAACAGGAAGCCAACTTCCTAAAAAGTTAGTTACTAACGATCAATTGGCACACTTTATTGATACCAGTGATGAGTGGATAAGGGAACGTACTGGTATTGAGCAAAGACATGTAATGACGAACGAGACCTTAGAGGATTTAGCCATTGCTGCTGCAAAAAATGCAATGGATGATGCAGGGGTATTGTCAACTCAATTGGATTATATTATTTGTTCTAATATGGTGAATGAATATGTTGTACCTTCTATGGCAAGTATTGTAGGTGGTCATATTGGTTCGCAATGTCCTGCCTATGACCTAAATGCTGCATGTACGGGTTTTCTTTATGCTTTAGATATGGCAGATGTGTTGCTTAAAGCAGGTCGTGCAGAGTATATACTAATTATTAGTGCAGAGGAACCTTCGCGTATTGTGGACTGGAATGATAGAAGCACTTGTGTTTTGTTTGGTGATGGTGCTGCAGCTGTAGTGGTTACAAAAGGAAATTCGTTGCGTTCAATTAAGGTGTCTTCTAAAAGCGATAAGTCGGTATTGTATTATCGTCGACCATTGGAGCCAACGCCTTTTATTATTCGTGATAAAAATACTGGTCCTTTGTGCATGAATGGTAAAGAAGTCTTTAAATCGGCTGTTTCTAGTTCGTTGCGCGATATGCAATACGTGTTGGATAAGGCTGAGATTACCAAGGACGATGTTACCTATTATGTATTGCACCAAGCCAACCTACGAATTATTGATTTTATTCGTAGCCATTTTGAGGCTAAGCAAGAACAAATCCCTATTAACGTAAATAAGTACGGTAATACTTCGTCTGCTAGTATTCCGCTATTATTGGATGAATTGAACAGGGATGGAAAATTGCGTAAAGGTGATATCTTAGTGTTAAGCGCATTTGGTGCTGGTTTTACATCGGCTGCCTGTGTAATTGAATGGAATAAATCTGCAAATTAAATTTATAATATACCATGGAAAGAAGAGTAGTAATTACTGGTATGGGTGCTATTACACCTGTTGGTAACAACGTAACTGAATTTTGGGATAGTTTAGTTAACGGTAAAAGCGGTATTGATTTTATTAAAGGTTTTGATGATGTTGAGTTACCTGTTCGATTGGTAGCTCAAGTTAAAAATTTTGATCCACAAAGTAACGGACTAGATAGATCGGATGTACGCAAATGGGATTTGTTCTGTCAATATGCTATGGCTGCTGCTTATCAGGCAATGAACGATAGCGGATTGGTAAGCGGCGAAAATGTAGAAGCGCATCGTTTGGGGGTTTACATTGGTTCTGGTATTGGTGGCATGGATGTGTTTGTAAAAGAAGCTACCAAATTGATAAACGAGGGTGCTAAACGTATTTCTCCTCTATTTGTACCTACCTTGATTGCTAATATTGCATCGGGTAATGTGGCTATTAAACATAAGGCAGAAGGCCCTTGTTTACCTGTTGTTACGGCTTGTGCTACGGGTACGCATGCTGTTGGCGAAGCGTTTTTGGCCATCAAGCATGGAATGGCAGATGCGATTATTGCAGGTGGCACAGAAGCGGCTGTTCAGCCCATTGCTATTGGTGGATTTGCCAATAGTAAAGCGTTGACCAATGCGCAGACAGTAGAAGAAGCTTGTACACCATTTGATGCTCGTCGTAGTGGTTTTACCATGGCAGAAGGTGCTGGTGTTTTGATTCTAGAGGAATACGAGCATGCTTTGCAACGCGGAGCTACTATTTATGCAGAGGTAGTGGGTTATGGTAATACGTGCGATGCGCACCATTATACAGCTCCACGTCCTGATGGTATTCCTGCCTCGCGTGCTATAAAACAGGCATTGGATCAAGCTGCTTATTGTTTGAACGATGTGTTGTATATTAATGCTCATGGAACTAGTACTCCATTAAATGATAAAACAGAAACGAATGCTATTAAATTGGCATTGGGCGAGGAACAAGCAAAACAAGCGTATATTAGTTCAACAAAATCGATGACTGGCCATATGTTAGGAGCAGCGGGGGCGGTAGAACTAATTGCTTGTGTTAAAACGTTGAACGATAATACTATTGCGCCTACCATTAACTATCAAGTAGCCGATCCTGATTGTGATTTGAACTATGTGCCTAATAATGCCATCCAAGTTCCTGTTACGTTGGCTATATCAAACTCGTTGGGATTTGGTGGCCATAATGCGTGTGTTGCACTTAGAAAAGTAGACCATGAATAAAGAAGAAATTAAAGCCTATTTAAAACACCGTGACCCTATGCTATTGGTAGAAACGGTGCGTTTAGAAAACGAAAAGGACGCCGAAGGTAAAGATCGTTTGGTAGCTTATGGTACATATAAGGTAAGAGGTGATGAATTCTTTTTACAAGGTCACTTTCCTGATTATCCTGTGGTGCCCGGTGTTATTTTGTGCGAAATGATGGCACAATCGTGCGCTTTGTTGTTGGGCGAAGAAATTAAAACGAAGTTAACTTTTTATACCGGAATTGACCAAGTGCGTTTTAAAGGTCAAGTTCGCCCTGGTGATGTGGTAGAAACTAAATCGTATATTTACGATAGAAGAAAAAGCCTTATCTTTGTAAAAGCTCAAGCCAGTGTGGCAGGGAAAATATGTTGTAAAGGCGATTTAAGTTTCGCATTAATGTAATATAATATGGAGAAAATGTTAGCAGGAAAGGTTGCTTTGGTAACCGGAGGTTCTAGAGGTATAGGCAAAGCTATTGCTATGTTGTTTGCAAGTCAAGGTGCAGCGGTAGCTTTTACTTATCAGTCAGAGCAAGCAGGTAAGCAAACAGAAGCAGAACTAAAGCAAGTAACCGATAAGGTAAAAGGCTACCAAGCAGATGCTACACAGTACGAAGTAGCTAAAGATGTAGTAGACGATGTGGTTAAAACCTTTGGTCGTATTGATGTATTGGTGAACAATGCAGGTATTACACGCGATGGTTTGTTAATGCGCATGACTGCTCAGCAGTGGGATGATGTGATGACAGGCAACCTAAAATCGGTATTCAATTATTGCCAAGTTTGCTCAACGTATATGATGCGTCAACGCAGTGGTAGTATTATCAATATGTCGTCGGTAGTAGGTGTGCATGGTAATGCAGGTCAGTGTAACTATGCGGCCTCTAAAGCTGGTATTATAGGCCTTACACAAAGTTTGGCAAAAGAACTGGGGACAAGAGGAATACGTGCTAATGCTATTGCTCCTGGTTTTATTCAAACGGATATGACCCAGGCTTTGAGTGATGATGTAAAAGATAAGTGGATAAACGAGATTCCTTTGCGTAGAGCAGGTGAACCACAAGATATTGCACAGGTTGCCTTGTTTTTAGCGTCTGATATGTCGGCTTATATGACGGGTCAGGTGTTGCAAGTAGACGGGGGAAAATGTATTTAAAAGAATTTGTCTATGATGTATAATATAGTTGTGCTGATGAAGCAGGTGCCCGATACGCGTGTTGTTTCGTGTAGCACCATTCTTCCAGATGGGACGATTAATCGTAAGGCCTTGCCTACCATTATTAATCCTAATGATATGCAGGCCCTAGAAATGGCACTTACGTTGAAAGATACCTATCCAGGTTCTACTGTTTCTGTGGTCTCAATGGGGCCTCCTGCAGCAACAGATGTTATCAAAGAAGCCATGTTTAGAGGAGCAGATAAGGGAGTATTGTTGTCGGATGCTATTTTTGCAGGGTCTGATACATTGGCTACATCACGCATTTTGTCGGCAGCAATACAAAAACTAGGTGCTGTAGATTTGGTACTATGTGGCCGTCAAACCATTGATGGTGATACGGCACATGTAGGTCCACAAGTAGCACACATGCTAGCCATTCCTCAAGTTACGGCAGTTACAGCTATGCAACGAGTGTCGGATACAACTTGGCATATAAATAGGGTTGGCGATGCTGTTGAAGAGAGAGTAAGTGCATCTTTTCCTTTGTTGTTAACCATAGATGAATCGGCACCTACTTGTAGATTCCGTCAGGCAAAACGAGTGATGTCTTATAAGAACGAACAAGTAGTGGTATGGAATGCTGCCGATTTGGCTATTTCTGCTGATATGTGTGGAATAAATGGTTCGGCAACTTGTGTGGTTTCTTCAATGCCGGTTGCATTAGAAGTAAAAGAGAGTAAGCAAATAGATGCAAGCAAGACTGCCATTGATGAATGCTTGTCTGAATTGTTAACAACTTGTGTAATAGCATGATCAATAATAATATAGATAATGTGTTGGTGTACGTAGAAGTATTGCCAACGGGTAAAATGGCTGCTGTTAGTGCCGAATTGTTATCAAAAGGTAGAGGCTTATGTCAAGATTTACATTGCCATTTAGACGCAGTGGTTTTAGGTAATGGTGTGGCAGCGGTAGTGAAAGAAGTAGAACAATATGGTGTATCTACTGTGCATGTGTGCGATGATGAATGTTTAAACACGTATGTAACTGCACCCTATGCAACCGTATTAACCCATATTATAAGGCAAACTAAACCTCAAATTGTTTTAATGGGTTCTACTGCGATTGGTCGTGATTTAGCGCCAAGAGTTACAGCTAGTTTGTCGGTAGGATTGACTGCTAATTGTATTGATTTGCAGATAGATAAAAGCAATGGAAACTTGTTGCAAATTAGACCTGCTTTTGGCGATAATTTGATGGCTACCATTGTGGCACCGCATACTAGGCCGCAGATGGCTACGGTGCGTTCGGGTGTTTTTGCATCGCAAAAGGTTGATGCTGATGTTTTACCCCAAGTTTGTAACTACTGTGCTAAAGAGTTATTGTCTGAAACCGATTTTTTGGTGCAAGTATTGAATCAAAACGTATTATCTAGCACCAATGCTGTAGAAACGGCACAAGTTGTGGTTGCAGGTGGTTATGGTGTTGGTTCTGCTAAAAATTTTGAATTGTTGCATCAGTTGGCTGCCTTGTTGCATGGCGAGGTGGGTGGAACCCGTCCTGCAGTAGACGCAGGCTGGATTAGTCACGATAGAATGATTGGTCAGACGGGTATTACCGTGCGTCCAAAGTTATACATTGCGTGTGGTATAAGTGGACAAGTGCAACACATTACGGGAATGCAAGATAGTGGCATCATTGTGTCTATCAATACAGACGAAAATGCACCTATTAATAAAATAGCAGATTATGTGATAAAGGGCAGTGTAGAAGAGGTGTTGCCTTTAATGATTCAATCCATTCAAAACAGAAAAAAATAATCATGGAAAATTTATATACAGCTTTGCCTGAGTTAAAGCATTATTTGTCGCATCCTTTAACAAAACGTATTGTAGAATTGCGTGAGCGTGAATTTGCCGAAAAGGATGCCTATTTGTATGCCCCAAAAAGTGTGGATGATGCCGTTGATAATTACCACAAGGTGCTAGAAATTGTAGGTGAAATTTGTGCGCAAGTGATAGCGCCTAATGCACATCAGGTAGACGCAAATGGTCCTACTTGTGCCAATGGCAAGGTGGTTTATGCGGCAGGAACGAAAAAAAACTTACAGGCTTGCAAACAAGCTGGATTGATGGGTATGACCATGCCACGTCAGTATGGTGGTTTAAACTTTCCTTGTGTTGCCTATATGTTAGCAGCCGATATGATTAGTAGTGCAGATGCTGGATTTGTAAATATTTTTGCGTTGCAAGATTGTGCATCGACCATCTATGAATTTGGTTCGGACGATCAGAAGGATCGTTTCCTTGCGCGTGTATGCAATGGAGAAACCATGTCGATGGACTTAACAGAACCAGATGCAGGAAGTGATTTGCAAAGTGTACAATTAAAAGCTACCTATAGCGAAGAGGATGGTTGTTGGTATCTAAATGGTGTAAAGCGTTTTATTACCAATGGCGATAGCGATATTCACTTGGTGTTGGCACGATCGGAAGAAGGAACTAAAGATGGTAGAGGCCTTTCTATGTTTATTTACGATAAACAACAAGGTGGAGTAGAAGTGCGCCGCATAGAACACAAGCTGGGTATTAAAGGGTCGCCTACTTGCGAATTGGTGTATAAAAATGCCAAGGCAGAGTTATGTGGTCAACGTAGATTGGGTTTGATTAAGTATGTGATGTCGTTGATGAATGGTGCACGTTTAGGCATTGCAGCTCAGTCGGCAGGTATATCGCAAGCAGCCTATAGTGAGGCACTTAACTATGCTAAACAACGCAAACAATTTGGTGAGGCTATTATTGGTTTTATGCCTGTGGCAGAAATGCTAACCATGATGAAGGCAAAATTGGATGCCATGCGTTCTATGTTGTATCAGACGGCACGTTATGTAGATATTTATAAAACCCTTAACGATATAGCTACCGAACGTAAATTATTGCCTGAAGAACGAGAAGAGCAAAAAAAATATGCTAAAATGGCCGATGCTTTTACGCCGCTAGCCAAAGGATTGGGCAGTGAATTGTGTAACCAAAATGCCTATGATTGTTTGCAAATTCATGGTGGTTCTGGCTATATGAAAGACTATGCGGCCGAACGTTTGTACCGTGATGCGCGTGTAACTAGTATATACGAAGGCACTACTCAGATGCAAGTGGTTGCGGCTATTCGCTACGCTACTAGCGGGTTTTATGGCGATATGATGAACGAATATGCATCACAACCAATTGCCAGTAAATGGGAATTGTTGCGAAATGAATTGGTAGAAGCACAAGGCGTATATCAACAGGCATTAGATAGTGTCTTAGCAACTAATAATCAAGCTATGATTGATTGGCATGGTAGACGATTGGTTGAAATGGCAGGCTATATCATCATGGGACATTTGTTGTTGCAAGATGCTTGTGCCAATGAAACTTTGTTTGAAAAATCGGCTAAAACTTTTATAAGATGGACGGTAGCTCAGGTAAAACAACATGCCAGTTTTATTGAGCGTAGCCAGGTTGATGATATGGCAGATTATAGATTCTCTTGATTTAGCCAAGAACTGATAGAAGCAGCGTAGGTTCTTGAAACTGGAATATTTGGAAGGGCCTCGCTGCTTAATCTAATGTATAAGTTGTCGCGTTCGTTGTTAAATAGAATGATTTTATTTTTATTGACCAAGTATGAACGGTGGCAGCGTATAAAATGATCTTTGAATTGGTCTTCGATAGCTTTGCTAGTACTGCGAAGCATATAATGACAAATCTTACCCTCTGTTTCGTAATAGATTTTTATGTAATTATCTTGCGATTCGGCATAGTAAAGCGAATCAATGCTTACACTTATTTTTAATTTCCCCGTATTATCGGATAATGAAATAAGTTTAGGGTCGGTATTAGGGGTTTTGTCGCTCATTTTTAGGGTGAGACGATCTAATAGTTTACGTTGATGAATGGTGGTTGCAAAAAGGATGCTGATGATGTAGGGTATAAATAGAATGGAAAGTAAGACCAAAAACGACCTGCCTAATATGGGTAAGAAAAGATTGGGGTCTGGGATGATAAAAAGTTCGGTAAATAGTGTATAAATAATAGATAGTACCCCTACTTCTACTAACACCCAACCAATAAGGTTGCCTATGGTAAGTGGACGTTTACGTTGGCAATGGCGCAGTATAAATTTGCTGATTACTAAAACAGAAAGAGCTACTAAATAAAAAGTGAGGGTAGCAAGTACAATCTGATAATAGTTAGGTTGATGCACTTTGATAAGCGATAACCACGATGTAGAAGAAAAGGGACCATATATTAACAAGAATAAGATAGAAAACAAAATGGTAAACAAGGTGGTCCCTGTTAACGTCTTGTTTTCTACCCAATATCTAGGTGCTTTTCTACTAAAAAACTTCATATGTTATTTTTCGCGCGACATAACCGCCGCAACAGATAGTAAAATACCCAATACAATGCTTAACGATGCCGCAAACAATACTTGGAATTCAGCGGGGAGTAAAAAGGTAATGGTGTGTGCAGGAATCCAAAAAAGGGGTAATGTTTTTTTGAAAACAAAGTCCCATTGAACCTTCCAATTGAGGCTAGCCAAGATATTTCCAAAGGGTAGTGGTGTAATGAGTGCCTTTAAACTACCGCCACAAGCCAAAATGTGTGTGTCGGTAACTTTGTGTACAGTCATAAACATGGGTGCAAAGAAGGTGTTCATTGCCGTTGAAATGCAGAACGCTCCTAAAAATTTTGTTCCTGTAAATTCTCCTTGCATAGCCATGCAAGCATCGTTTATACCTAAACTTTGCAACAATACCGGTGTTCCTGCTTTAAAGATGTTCATGGCAAAAGCAATAAGAACTCCTAGAAAACCCCACACAATGGCACGTGGTAACATGCCATATCCTTTGTAGGTGTACACTCCTTGTTTAATGCGTAAGCCTAGCATCTCGCCAATGCTTGATAATATCATGAACTTAACAAAAGCCATGATGTATGGATGAGCAGCATTAGCACTCTTATATGCTTCAAAAACAGTATCGAAAGCAAAAAAAGGAGCTAGTATGATAATAACTACTGCAATAAAAAGGAAATCTGCTTTTTTCATAATAGGCTGATTATTTAGCGCGTAAATCTTTTACACGAACAGCTTTGCCCTCTGCGTTAGGAATTTCGCCTTTTTCGCGTAAAATAACACATGGTGTAAGCAATAATTCATCTTTTAACTTGCGGGTAATATCTTTACAAAGTGCGCGTTCGTCGGCTATTGTAACGTTTTCTTTTTCTACCTCAATAATCAACTCGTCGTTGTTGTTTTCTGGTTTGATGGTGATAAGGTAGTTGGTGCCCACTTCTGGATATTGCATCAAGATCTTTTCTATTTGCATGGGGAAAATATTTACCCCTTTTACAATAAACATATCGTCGCTACGACCTTTAATGCGGTCGATGCGGCGGTGGGTACGACCACAAGGACAGGCCTCTGGAATGATGCGCGTAAGGTCGCGGGTGCGGTAGCGCAATAGGGGCATACCTTCGCGGTCTAGGGTGGTTAACACCATTTCGCCAATTTCGCCTTCGGCAACAGGTTCTAGGGTATTAGGATCAACAATTTCTAAGATATAACTATCTTCCCATAAGTGCATGCCGTTTTGTTCGGTACATTCAAAGGCAACGCCAGGACCACTCATTTCGGTCATGCCAAAGCAGTTGTATGCTTTTACACCAAAGCGTTCTTCAATTTTGCGACGGGTTTCTTCGGTATGAGGTTCTGCACCAATTAAAAAGGTGGTAAGGTTGGTGTCTTTGGCAGGGTCGATGCCTAGTTCGTCAAATACATCGGCCAAACGCAATGCATAGCTAGGAATGGCGTGAATGGCGGTGGTGCCGTAGTCGGTAATGCACTTAATTTGACGACGGCTGTTGCCTGCTGCTGCCGGAATAGACATAGCACCTAAGGCTTCAATACCTGCTTGAATACCCAAACCGCCAGTAAACATACCGTAACCAGATGAGTTTTGAATAACGTCTGTATCGCGTAAACCTACCATGTAAAAGCAACGTGCTACACGATTAGCCCAAGTAGCAATGTCGTTTTTGGTGTGGCAAATAACGGTAGGATTACCAGTAGTACCACTGCTAGAGTGCAAACGCACCAATTCTTTTTTATCGCATGCCAAAAATCCAAAAGGATAGTTGTTGCGCATGTCTTGTTTGGTAGTAAAGGGTAATTTGCTTAAGTCGGCCAAACTTGTAATATCGTCTGGCGAAATACCCATTTCTTCAAATTTCTTTTTATAGTAAGGTGCTTGTGCTGCACGTTTTACGGTTTCTTTGAGTCTTTCTAATTGTAGCGCCTCTAAATCTTGGCGCGACATGGTTTCGATTTGTGGTTCAAAATAAATCGATTGGTTCATAGTATATAGGCTTAATGATTTTGGTTAAATAGTTGCAAGCGTTCTTCTAACAGTTGATAGTGGTGTGGTAAAATATTTGACGAGCAAGCCCTGATACCAGCGCGGGTAGAACCTGTAGTTGCCAAATCAATACCGCTTACACCATAGTACAACAATTCTTTTAGTAATTCGGCTCCCGACATATTTTTGTAGCCAATGGTAAAGAAGAAACCATCGCTAACGGGGCAATCGCCGTCTTTATCGTATACAATGTGGAAGCCGTTGCGTTGTAAAATATCTTTGATTTTTTGTGTTCTGTCTGCGTATTCCTTTACGTCTTTAACAAACGTGTAAGTGCCGTCGCATGCGGATTTTAGCATCGCAGCCATGGCATATTGTGCCGAGTGCGAAACGCCCGACGAGAAAGTATACAAAAATACGTAGCTATATGCAGCACCAAAACGAGCAATGCCATAACGTTGTGCTAAACTATCGTAGTGTCTGTGGTACAGGGCATCGGATATGCAAGCTACAGCAATACGTTGACCAGCATAGCTGAATATTTTAGAGGCACTCATCAACAAAATATAGTTGTCGGTATAATGCGATACAGAGGGTTGATAAGGTGCTTGGAAAGGGATACCAAAGTCTTGACGGAAGTCCATGGTCATGTAGGCCAAGTCTTCAATCACAATGACATCGTATTGGGTGGCTAGTTCGCCAATAATTTGCAATTCTTGATGGTTTAGGCACATCCACGATGGGTTGTTGGGGCTAGAGTATAGCACCGCGCAGATGTTACCTTGTTTAAAATAGCTTTCCAATTTGTCGCGTAGTTTTTCGTTGCGATAATCGGCTACATCGAACGATGCAATTTTAGCTCCAATAACGTTGGCCTGCATTTTTTGTACAGGGAAACCTGGATCGATGTATAAAATGGTATCTTTTTTTGCATCTAGTTGCGAGCACAACATAAGCGATGCAAACGAAGCTTGCATAGAACCTACAGTTGGGGTACAACCCTCTGGATTTATGTCGGTATTTAAAAAGGCTTTGATAAAACGAGAGGCTTCTTGTTTTAAAGCAGGGATACCATCGATGATGGGGTATTGCGATGCTACCCCTTTTTGAAGGGCTTCGCATTCGGCTTGTACGCCTATAGCAGAGGGGGGTAGCCCAGGAATGCCCATTTCAAAATGGATGTATTCAGTACCCGTTTGCTGTTCGGCTTTACGTACTAGTGCGCCTACCTGACGGATAGAAGCCGTTTGTATGTCTTTTATTTCAAGTTCTTGCATGATACCATCAATAACAGATGGTTCTATAACTGTTTTCATAGTGCAGATTACGTATTTTTATGCATAATAAGGTGCAAAGATACGAAATTAGCGGCAAATGACAAAAGAAAATTGATGGTGATTCGGTTTCTTATTGACTAATCGACTAATCGACTAATTTTGCGAGTTAGTGAGAGCAGAAGCAATGCGGTCACTGAGCTTGTCGAATTTTTGTGCGAGCCGAGTGCTGAGTCAAGCTTGCTTGAACTAAGCCGAGGCGAAGCCAAAGATATTAAAGTGCCCGAATTAATGTTTAATCGTTTAGGCGTAGAGAAGAAGGGGAGAGCAAAAAAAAGAGAATGACTAGTGTCATTCTCTTGGAGGTTCCTAGCAGATTCGAACTGCTGTAGACGGTTTTGCAGACCGGTGCCTAACCACTCGGCCAAGGAACCATATTGCGTTTTGTTAAAGCACTGCAAAGGTATGAAAAGAATTTTAATATCCAAACAAATGAACTGTTTTTTTTATTAAATCGTTTATTTGTTCGCTTCGCTCACGACTAATCGGTGAATCGACTAATCGGTGAATCGGCGAATCGGAGAGTCGATGTTTAGTCGTTTAGGCGATGCAATTAGGAATTAGGGATTAGGAATTAGGAATTTTGCGACGTAACTTTCGACCTTCGACTTTCGACATTAGGCGTTGAGGCGGTTCAATCGGACGACATTTGGTGGAGGTCGGAAAAAGATTTATATGTGCAAAAACGTTAAGCAAAATGTGTTGTTTGAGCGAAGCGAGTTCACATTTTGTAGTTTTTGTATGTGTAATTATTTCATGTTTTTTCTCGTGACTCGGCATAGTCAAGTAAACTTGCCTCTGCGCTCGCTACTTGAAAAAATCCCGACCGGAAACCAAGTCGGAAGATGAAACGCCGAAACAAAGAAGCAGTGGTTCGGGCCCTTGAATATTTCTTTTGCGACTCGGCATAATCAATGCTGGGCACTTCGACAAGCTCAGTGACCGCATTGCTTCTGCACTCGCTGCTCAAGAAACTCGACAAGCTCAGGGACCGAAAGGAAGCGCCGAAATAAAATTCGCACTTATGTAGTTTGCCTGCGGTGTATCAAATTTATTCCGCTTCCTTTTCTATTCTTTCATTTATTTTTATATCTTTGCATGCTTGTAAAAAGGAATTATAAACAAAGACCTATTATATTATGGCACAAAACAAAAAAACAAATGTAGAGAATCCACAAGAGTTGGAAAACTTTGAAAATGCAGTATTATCATCGGAAGCTTTTATTGAAAAATACCAAAAACAATTGATGATTGCTTTTGTGGTGATTATTACCTTGATTGCTGGTTGGTTAGTATACAAAAATTTGGTACAAGAACCTGCAAACCAAGAAGCGGAAGCCTTGATAGTAGAAGGACAATTGTATTTTGCAGCTAATCAATATCAAATGGCGTTGGATGGCGATAGCATTAACTACATTGGTTTTGTGGCTATTGCCGACGAATACGGCAACACACCAAGTGGTAACCTAGCCAATGCTTATGCTGGTATTTCGTATTATAAATTAGGCGACTACGATAATGCCATTGCTTATTTATCTAACTATAGCGGCGATGATGCCATTGTTGGTTATTCTATTTTAGGTACCATTGGCGATAGCTATGTACAAAAAGGAGAAACCGAAAGCGCATTGAGTTATTTTGAAAAAGCAGCTAAAAGCGAAAATGTGATGGTTGCAACTACTTATTTGCTAAAATTAGCGCGCGCTTACGAATCGTTGAACCAAAACGATAAAGCCTTGGCAACTTATCAAACCATCAAATCGCAATACAAGGATGTGTTGCCTGGTATTGCTGATGTAGATGACGTAGATAAATTCATTAACGCTTTGTCTAAATAACATGGCTAGTTGCTTGCATAATTTATCGGAGTACGATCCCAATTGCATGCCTTGTAAAGAGGCTGTTGCTAAGCAACGTTATGCCATTGCTGTAGCCGATTGGAATAGTGATGTTACGTTTGCTTTATTGGATGGTGCTGTACAAGCTTTAACCGATAATGGAGTAGAGCAAATTGATGTGGTACATGTGCCTGGTGCATTTGAATTAACGTATGCAGCTAAGCGTTTTCAAGAAAAAGGTGGCTATGCGGCTATTATTGTACTAGGATGTGTAATACAAGGTGATACTCCTCATTTTGATTATGTATGCGGTGGCACTACCCAAGGCATTGCTTATTTAAATGCCCAAAAAGGAATGGTGCCCGTTATTTTTGGTTTGCTTACTGTTAATACGCTTCAACAAGCCATGGACAGATGTGGCGGTTGCTTGGGTAATAAAGGAGTAGAAGCAGGAATTACAGCGATTAAGATGGCTAACCTATAGTGGTTGGTTTTATACGATAAAATTAAAAAGGGTGGATTTTAAAATCCACCCTTTTTATGTTGTAAAACTGTTATTGATGCATTATTTTGCAGCTGCAATAGAGTCTTTACGGAATTGTTTCAACAATTTTTCGATGTCTAACGAAATTTTGCGAGCGCGAGTACCTGCAGCTTTGTTACCTTTTTCTACTTGGTCGTTTGCGTTTTTAGCAAACTCAGCCATTTTAGCTTCGATTTCTTTAACTAATTGTTCCATAATAATAATTTTAAAGTGTGATATAATTTTCAATTTTACGAAAGCAAATATAAAACTTTTTTTGCTTTATCCAATAGAAAACAACTTTTTTTGCAGAAAAAAACACACTTTTTATTGTCTTCTTATACTAACGGCATATTTATGAGCCATAAGTTGCTCATTCTCTGCCATTATTTCGATAGTATCACCCAATTTTTGCAAGCCATCGTGGGTGATTTCTTGGAACGTAATCTTTTTTAGGTAACTGTCTAGGTTAACCCCGCTATATGCTTTAGCATATCCACTAGTGGGTAGGGTATGGTTGGTACCCGATGCGTAGTCGCCTGCGCTTTCGGGGGTGTAGTAACCCATAAACACCGATCCTGCATTGGTAATTTGTTCGGCTACCATTGCATAATCTTTGCACATAATAATAAGGTGTTCGGGAGCATATTCGTTCGACATGGTAATTACATCGTCCATGCTATCAAGAATAAAAATCTTGCTGTGCTCTAGCGAACATTGAATAAAATCTTTGCGAGGTGCCATGGCTACTTGTTTTTCTACTTCGGTAACAAGCGCATCGGCCAATGCCTGGCTAGTGGTAAATACGATGGATTGACTGTCTTTGCCATGTTCGGCTTGCGATAGCATATCGGCAGCAACCGATGCTGGGTTGGCTGTTTCGTCGGCTATGATGGCTACTTCTGATGGCCCTGCAGGCATGTCAATGGCCACATCGTGCAAGCTTACTTGTTGCTTGGCTGCCATAACGTATTGGTTTCCGGGACCAAATATTTTGTAAACCTTGGGTACACTTTCGGTACCATAGGCCATGGCGCCAATAGCTTGAATACCGCCAATTTTAAATACCTTGCTTACACCCGATAATTGAGCAGCATACAAAATAATGGGGTTTACTTTGCCCTCTGCGTTGGGAGGGGTGCAAAGTACAATTTCTGAACATCCTGCAATTTGTGCTGGAATAGCAAGCATTAGCACGGTAGAGAACAAAGGTGCGGTACCTCCTGGTACATACAACCCTACCTTTTCGATGGGTACTGCTTTTTGCCAACAAGTAACACCTTGGGTAGTTTCTACCTTAGGTAATTGGTGTTTTTGTGCAGCGTGAAAAGTGGCAATATTGGCTTTTGCTGTTTGTAAAGCTTGTTTTAGCTCGTTGCTAACCAATGCTTCGGCTTCTTGCATCTCTGCCTGGCTTACTTGTAAATCGGTAAGGTGAGCTTTGTCAAACTGTAGTTCGTAGTCGCGAATGGCAGCATCGCCTTCGGTGCGAATACGGTTTAATACCTCATCGACAATGGCGGTAAGGTTTTGGCTATTTAAATGTGGACGTTGTAACAATTGTGCCCACTGATTGCGCGAAGGATTGGATATAATTTGCATGTTTTACAGAATCATTTTTTCGATAGGAACCACCAAAATGCCTTCGGCACCAATGTTTTTAAGTTGGTTGATGATGTCCCAAAATGTTTTTTCTTCGATAACCGATTGAAGCGAAGACCAACCTTCTTGTACCAATGGGGTAACGGTAGGCGATTTCATGCCTGGAAGTAGGGCACAAACTTCGTTTATTTTATCGTTAGGTATATTAAGGATGATGTATTTTTTACCTTCGGCATTTTTAAACGAGTCAAAGCGGAACAATAGTTCGTTTAAGATGGCTTGTTTTTCTTCTGATAGGTTTTTGTTGCCAATCATTAAGGCTTCTGAATACATGGCTACTTCTACTTCTTTTAGGTTGTTGGTAACCAATGTGCCTCCAGAACTAACAATATCAAAAATACAATCGGCAAGGTCGATGCTAGGAGCAATCTCTACAGATCCAGTAATAACATGGATGTCTGCTTTTACGTTATTTTTATCTAAAAATTGGCGTAAAATATTGGGGTAAGAGGTAGCAATGCGTTTGCCATTGAACCATTCTACACCAGGGTAATTAACATCTTTTGGAATGGCTAACGATAGACGGCATTTGCTAAAGTCAAGGCGTTTGATGATAGCAGCGTCTTCGCCTTTTTCGGCAAATTCGTTTTCGCCCACAATGCCCACGTCGGCAATGCCAGTAGCTACTGCTTGTGGAATATCGTCGTCGCGTAAAAATAAAACTTCAACAGGGAACGATTTAGAGGCAACCAACAATTTGCGTTTGCCCAAATCTAATTTAATGCTCGATTCTTCGAGCATGGTCATGGTTTCTTCGTGTAAGCGTCCTTTGGCTTGTACGGCAATACGTAGCATATTTATACGGTATTTAAAATGATGCACAAAGGTAACAATAAAATGCAAATTAGGCAAATAATGGTTATCTTTGTGCCTTATAATAATAGCGTGTATGTATGGATGCCTTTATTAAGCTTATAAACGTGGTGCCACGTATTCCGGATGTTACCTTTTTGGAGCCTTTTTCGTTTGATATGAACAAGGGCGAGGTGTGGACGTTTTACGGGCCTAACGGAAGTGGGAAAACGCTTCTTAGTGAAATAATAAGTGGACGATATGGATTGGCAAGTGGTAGTATTGAGTATCCTTTTATGGAAGAGGAAAGAGCCAAAACCACCGCCTTTATTTACCCCCGTCAATTTATTAAAACCATCCATTTTCAGTCTACCTATTCGTTTTCTGATTTTAGGGATGCTTACTACCAACAACGTTTTAATGTATATGAGGTAGATTGGTATCCTACTGTACAAGAAATATTACAACCTGCTAACGATATTGGTTGGTTAGAAAAGGTAATTGAGATTTTTAAATTACAATCGTTGTTATCGCATCGATTAATAACCCTATCGAGTGGTCAGTTACGCCGATTACTCATTGCGAAGGCATTGTTGGAAAAACCAAGAATGATGGTATTCGACAATCCCTATATTGGTTTGGATGAGGCTACCAGAGAATTGATGGAAGAGGTGTTTGAAACCTTGGTTAAACAGGGTACGCAATTGCTTTGTTTGGTGGCTGATGCCAGGGATATACCCAGAAGTACCACGCATTTATTGCACCTAGATGCTTGTAAAACGGTGTATGCAGGACCCATTAAAAACTACACTATTCCTGTTGTTACGGAGCCCGTTTTTACTCCCTATTTGTTTGAATCGATGCAGCTAGGAAGCGAAGATTACCAGGCCGCAGTAGACATGAAAAAGGTGTGTATTCAGTACGAGGGTTTGGTCTTTCAGCCCGATGTTACATGGCGCATTCAAAAAGGCGAAAAATGGGCGTTATTAGGCCCAAACGGATCGGGAAAATCTACCTTGCTTAGCTATATTTTTGCCGATAATCCACAAGCTTATTCGTTGCCCATTTGGTTGTTTGACAGAAAAAGAGGGTCGGGCGAAAGCATCTGGGATATCAAAAAACGCATCGGTTATACATCCTCAGAAATGCACCTATATTACCGCGAAAATGTACCTTGTTTAAAAGTGGTTCAGTCGGGGTATTTTGACAGTGTAGGGTTGTATCAACGCCCAACAGACAGTCAAACCAAACAAGCACTTTTGTTGATGCAATCTTTGGGCATAGCGCATTTGGCCGATAAACCCTTCTTGCGCGTATCGGCAGGAGAACAACGTGTGTTGTTGTTTGCCAGAGCCTTGATAAAAAATCCTCAACTGCTAATATTGGATGAGCCTTTTCATGGTATGGATAGTGTTAATAAGAAAAGATGCTTAAAATTGATTGATGAATTTGCACAACAAACCAATAAAAGCCTTATCTTTGTTACACACTATAGGAGCGAAATTCCTGCTTGCGTATCGCATGTATACGAATTAAGCGCGCCTTTAGCCCTAAATCAGCAAGCATGATAACAGAACAAGAATTGTTTTTAGCCGGAAAGATTACCCGTACGCATGGTGTTTCGGGCGAGTGGGTGTGTGTAGGCAATACCGATGTGTTGGACGATTGCGAATACATTGTCTTAAACATGGATGGGTTGTATGTGCCATTTTTTATTACATCTAGGCGTTATCAAAATGATACGGCTTGGTTGATGCAAGTAGAAGGTATTGATACAGAATCGAAAGCCAAAGCATTGGTTGGAAAAGAGGTGTATTTACCTTTGCATTTGCAAGAGGAGGCAGAGCAGGTTAGCTATCAATATTTTATTGGTTTTGATGTGTACGACCAAGACCTATTGGTGGGCAAAATTGATGCTGTAAACGATCAAACCGATAATGTTTTGTTTTGTGTGGTAACCAACAATGATGATGTGGTAATGATACCAGCCGTAGAAGACTTTATGATTGATATTGACCATAAAAATAAGGTTTTATACCTTGATTTGCCAGAAGGACTGTTAACAATCAACGATTAATTGTTTGTTTGTATAAAAAAAAATGTAACTTTGCATTATCTAAATAACATTCATATGAGTATATTAAGTGAACGCTTAGCACAATATGATGTGCCTCAAAAAGCAAAAGCAGCCGGAGTTTATCCCTATTTTAGACCTATTAGTTCAGATCAAGATACGGTAGTTCAAATTGATGGAAAACCTGTATTGATGTTTGGTTCAAACAGTTACTTAGGTCTTACTAATCACCCTAAAATTAAAGAAGGCTCAATTAAAGCTGTAGAAAAATACGGTACAGGTTGTGCTGGTTCTCGTTTCTTAAATGGTACGTTGGATATTCACATCGAACTAGAAGAGAAATTGGCTAAATTAGTAGGCAAAGAAGAAGCCCTAGTATATGCAACTGGTTTTACTGTTAACTCGGGTGTGGTTCCTTGTTTAGGAGGTAGAGAAGATTACCTGTTGTTGGACCGTTTAAACCACGCTTCTATTATTGAAGGTTCTCGCCTTAGCATGGCTAAACAGTTTAAATATCGTCACAACGATATGGAACACCTAGAAAAATTCCTTCAACAATGCGAACCCGATAAAATTAAATTGATTGTAGCAGACGGTGTTTTCAGTATGGAAGGCGATGTGGCTAAACTTCCAGAAATGGTAGATTTGGCTAAAAAATACAACGCTTCTATCATGATTGACGAAGCTCACTCACTAGGTGTGTTTGGTGCAACAGGTGCTGGGGTTTGCGAACACTTTGGCGTGCAAAACGATGTAGAACTAGTAATGGGTACCTTTAGTAAATCGTTGGCTACCATTGGTGGTTTCATCGCTTCTAACAAAGATGTAATCAACTACCTAAAACATAACTCACGTACCCTTATCTTTAGTGCAAGTATCACTCCTGCTGCTGCAGGTGCAGTGTTGGCTGCTCTAGAAGTAATGGAAGAAGAAAGATGGCGTCAACAAGCCTTGTGGGATAACACCAACAGAATGTTGCAAGCATTTAAAGATAAAGGATTTGAAACAGGACATACTACTACTCCTATTATTCCTCTTTATGTGCGTGACAACGAAAAAACATTCCGCCTAACCCGTATGCTTATGGACGATGGCGTATTTGTTAACCCTGTGGTTTCACCTGCAGTTCCATCGCAAGATACACTTATCCGTATTTCGCTAATGGCTACGCACACTTTCGATCAAATTGACGAAGCGGTAGAAAAGATTACCAAAAACGCTAAATTATTGGGTATTATCGAGTAATCATTTACTTACTATAAATGCAAAAGTCCAATCCGAAAGGGTTGGACTTTTTTTGTTTTAATGAATGGGATGATATCTGAGTAGGTAGGGCATAAAAAAATCCGCTTCCTTATGGAGCGGATTTTTTTATGAGTATGGGATATGGTTATTTCTTAGCCCAATTGTCTTTTAGCGATACGGTGCGGTTTAGAATAAGTTTGCCATCTTGGCTGTCTTTGTCTACCGTAAAGTAACCAATTTTTAGGAATTGGAAATGATCGCCTGCTTGTGCGCCTTCTAGGTGTTTTTCTACCAAAGCGGTTTTTACTTCCAATGAATCTTCGTTTAGTAGGTCGTGGAAATCGCCATCGTACGCAGCAGGGTCTTCTACCTTAAATAAGCGGTCGTATAAACGAACTTCTGCTTCTATGCAACCGTCTTTGTCCAACCAGTTAATGGTACTTTTAACCTTGCGTTTGCTGCCTTCTGTACCACTTTTGGTGTCGGGATCGTAGGTACAGTAAACGGTAGTAACTTGGCCATTTTCGTCTTTTTCGCAACCGGTGCATTGAATAATGTAGGCGCTTTTTAGACGAACCTCGCGTCCACCAGGGGTTAGACGGAAGAAATCTTTTGGTGCGTCTTCCATAAAGTCGCCTCTTTCAATATAGATTTCTTTGCCAAATGGCATTTCGCGGGTGCCTGCGGCTTCGTTATCGGGGTTGTTATCGGTTGTCATGTACTCTTTTTGACCTTCTGGATAGTTGGTAATAACCAATTTAATCGGGTCAAATAGGGCACTAACGCGGTGTGCTTTGGGTTTAAGGTCTTCGCGAATGGAGTGTTCCAAAAGCGATACGTCAATCATACCGTCTACTTTGGTATAGCCAATGCGGTCAATAAAATCGCGAATGGCTTCGGGGGTGTAACCTCTACGACGCAAGCCACAGATGGTAGGCATACGAGGGTCGTCCCAACCCGCTACAACGCCTTCTTGTACCAATTGCAACATTTTGCGTTTGCTCATTACGGTATAGGTAATGTTCAAACGGTTAAATTCGTATTGGCGTGGGCGATAGTCGCTATCGGCAAATTGGTCGATGAACCAATCGTATAGTGGACGGTGTACCACAAATTCTAGGGTACAAATCGAGTGGGTTACGCCTTCAAAATAGTCAGACTGACCATGTGCGTAATCGTACATGGGGTAGGCTTTCCATTGGGTACCTGTGCGGTGGTGAGGATGCGAGGTAATGATGCGATACATAATAGGATCGCGGAAGTGCATGTTAGGCGAAGCCATGTCAATTTTTGCACGAAGCACCATAGCACCTTCGGGAATTTCGCCTGTATTCATCTTAGCAAACAGTGCCAAGTTTTCTTCTACAGGACGATTGCGGTAGGGGCTTTCTGTACCAGGAGTGGTAGGAGTGCCTTTTTGTTTGGCAATTTCTTCGGCCGATTGTTCGTCAATATAGGCTTTGCCGTCTTTGATTAGTTGAACAGCCAAGTCCCACAATTGTTGGAAATAATCGGATGCGTAGTAAATGTTGCCCCATTCAAAACCAAGCCATTTAATGTCTTCTTGAATAGAATCTACGTATTCTACGTCTTCTTTGCTGGGGTTGGTATCGTCAAAACGAAGGTTGCAAATGCCGCCGTATTGTTGTGCAATGCCAAAGTCCATGCAGATGGCTTTGGCGTGGCCTATGTGTAAGTATCCGTTGGGTTCGGGTGGGAAACGAGTTTGTAAACGACCGTCGTTTTTACCTTCGCGTAAATCTTTCTCTACGATTTCTTCAATAAAGTTAAGCGATTTTTTTACTGTTTCTTCCATAATGGTATATTAATCTTGGTATCCGCGAATAATGCCGCGTTGTGATGTCTTTAGGAAATTTAAAATGGTGTCTCTCTCGGGCGATGCAGGCAATTCAGATTCAATTTTTTCGATGGCTTGACTGGTGTTTAATGCCGATTGATACAAGGCACGATAGCATTCTTGAATGGTTTGGATTTGGTCGGACGAGAAACCGCGACGACGCAAACCAATTAAGTTGATGCCTGCAAAGGCCAATGGGTCACGGCCTGCTGTTACATAAGGAGGTACGTCTTTGCTGGTACGAGAGCCACCTTGCATAATGATGTGCGCACCAATGTGGCAGAATTGGTGAATCAAGCAGTTGCCACTTAAAATAGCCCAGTCATCAATTTCAACCTCGCCTGCAATTTGACTGGCATTGCCAATGATGATGTTGTCGTGCAAAATACAATCGTGGGCAATATGTGAGTAGGCCATTAGCAAACAGTTGCTGCCTACAATCGTAGTTCCTTTTGATGCTGTGCCGCGATTAACGGTAACGCATTCGCGTATGGTGGTGTTGTTGCCTATAACTGCCGTGGTTTCTTCGCCCTTAAATTTTAAATCTTGTGGGATAGCAGAAATAACGGCACTAGGGAATATGCGGCAATTTTTACCGATGCGTGCACCCGATAAAATGGTAGCGTTAGGAAAAACGTGGGTTCCATCTCCAATTTCAACATTGTCGTCGATGTATGCAAAAGCATCTACTATAACGTCTTTGCCTAATTTGGCATTGGGGTGTACGTAAGCGTTAGGAGAAATCATAGGCCTGGTTTATTTGGTTTGGTTGATGTAATTTAGTATTAGTTTGGCTACTTGGGTATTAAAGGTGTGTCCGGGCTTGTGGGCAATAACCTTGCCTTTGATAGGAAGTCCGATTAACGACAAATCGCCTATAATATCCAATAATTTGTGTCTGGCAGGTTCGTTGTCAAATACCAATGGTTTTCTGTTTAGGTAGCCTAATTCGGTTAGCTGGATATTAGGAATATTGAGCAATCCACAAAGGTTGTCTACTTCTTGTTGCGACATTTCTTTGTCGTAAATTACAATGGCATTGTCAAGGTCGCCGCCCTTGATAAGGTTGTGTTGCAACAAGGGTGCAATTTCGCGTACAAACACAAAAGTACGTGCGGCTGCTATTTCATCTTCAAAATTAGCAAGCGATGCTAACGTAGCTACCTGAGGGGGTAGGATAGGTGAGTTGAAATCGATGTGTACTTCTGCCGAAAAATGATCGTCGGGTAAAAGGGTAATGGACGAACCGTTGTGCTCAAATTCCATTTTTTCTGTTACCTCAAAGTAGCGGCGAGCGGCTTGTTGTGATACGATGCCTGCTTGTTTAATGGCGGTAACAATAAAACTAGCGCTGCCGTCCAAAATAGGCATTTCGGGGGCATTGATTTGTATGGTACAGTTGTCAATGCCAAAAGCCATTAAGGCTGCCATGGCATGTTCTATGGTGCTAACTGCGGCGCTTCCATTAGCCACTACGGTGCCACGTTCGGTGGCTGTAACGTACGATGCTAAGGCTGGTATAACAGGACTGCCTGCTAAATCGGTGCGAACAAGTTGTATGCCTGTGTTTTCTGCTGCAGGGCAAAAAGTGGCGGTAATTTGCACTCCTGTGTGTAGTCCTTTACCGTTAAGTGTGAATGCTTGCGCTAGCGTATGTTGTACCATCTGTTAGTCTTGTTTTTTTAGTTGTTCTTTTAAAGCTGCTACCTCTTTTTGTAGTTCGTAGAACTCTTTTCTAAAATCGGGTAAGTTGCGATATACGGCAAATGCCTTTTTGTTTTGCATAGCAGGAAGGGCTGTAGGACCATGGTATACTTGGCCAGGGGTTTTTACGCTTTTGGTAATGCCGGTAAAGGCTCCTGCCATGGTGCTGTTGGCAATTTGTATGTGACCAGCAATGCCTACAAAGCCAGCAAACGTACAATCGTTGCCTACTTTAGCAGAACCAGCTACGGCCGAACAACCCGCCATAACGGTATTGTGCCCAATTTCTGCATTGTGGCCAATTTGTATTTGGTTGTCTAGTTTTACGCCGCTATGCACAATGGTGGGTCCCATGCTGCCTCTGTCTACGCAGGTATTGGCGCCAATTTCTACGTTGTCTTCTATAATGGCGTTGCCATTTTGTGGCATTTTAAAATAGGTTCCATCGGGATTTTTGGCAAAACCAAAACCATCTGCTCCAATAACTACACCTGCATGAAGAATGCAATTGTTTCCTATTACGCATTCGTGGTAAACAATTACACCATTGTAAAGAATGTTGTTGCTGCCAATTTTTGAGTTTTCGTTGATGGCGCAATGCGAGTAGATTTGCGTATTGTCGCCAATAACTACATTCTCGCCAATGTATACAAACGGACCAATGTAGCAGTTGTTGCCAATGGTGGCCGATGCGGCAATATGAGCGGTGGGGTCGATGCCCGATTTGGCAGGTTTATGTTGTTCTGCTAGTTGAAGTAGGGTGGCAAGGGCTAAATAGGCATTGGGTACGCGAATAAGCGTAGCTTTAACTGGTTTTGTAGGTTTAAAATCGTTATTAACCAATACAATGCTAGCTTCTGTTTCGTATAGGTAGTTTTCGTACTTTGGGTTGGATAAGAACGATAAGGTACCGGGTTTGCCTTCTTCTATTTTTGCATAGTCGTGAACACGTACAGAAGCGTCTCCTTCTATGGTTCCTTGTAGTACAGCAGCTAATTGTGATGCAGAAAATTCCATAATGCCTAAATTTAGGCAAAGTTACAATATACTGCTAAAAAAAGCAAATTTTAAACCCTAAAATGGCAGTAATAATATTTGTGAATAGGCTTGGATAAAACGTCCAAGTTAAACATATCCGATGCTTCCGAAATGCGTTTGGTGCTGCCGTCGCTAAAAAGAATGTCTATGGCGTTGTCGTCCTCGCGGTACAGGTTGTTGGTTACTTTTTTGTACGAGGTTAAGAAATCAACGTCGTTTAACGATAAATTTAAGGCTTTGCTTAGTTGTAAGGCCTTATTTTGTAGATAGTTATCGTCAAAAGGAGTGTTGGATATTTCTACCTTAAAAATTTGGCGATTAACGATGCCATTACTTAAAAGCGAGAGTACTTTGTCGGGGTGATGGCACCACGATTTTAGGGCTACCCAAATGTCAGCATCGTCTAATTGGGTAAAATGATGCAAGGCTTCTGGGGTAAGTTGGGTTGCACCTTGCGTTAAAAAGTAACGAAGCGATTCGCTGCCAAATAGGGTGGGGTCTTGTTGGGCTACATGCCTAGCTCGTAGCATGGTTTTATGCAGCATAATTTCGGCAGCGTAGGCCGTTTTGTGCAGGTAAACTTGCCAATACATCAAGCGTCGGCTCATCAAAAAGTTCTCGATAGAATAGATGCCCTTGGCTTCTACCACCAATTTATCGTTTTTGATGTTGAGCATCTTGATGATGCGGGCCGAACCAATGTTGCCCTCGGTAACGCCCGAAAAGAAACTATCGCGCCTTAGGTAGTCTAATCGGTCCATGTCTAGTTGGCCCGATACCAGTTCGTGTAAGTAACCTTTGGCGTAGGTGTTGCGTAAGATTTGAAGGGTAAGGTCTAATTGGCCGTTAAAATCTCGGTTTAGTTGCTCAATAAGTGCAAGGCCTACTTCTTCGTGCGAGTGATGGGTAAAAAAGAAATCTTCTAACGTATGCGAAAATGGTCCGTGACCCAAATCGTGCAGTAAAATAGCTGCGTAAACAGCGTTGGCTTCGTCGTCAGTAATTTCGTTCCCTTTGTTTTGCAAGGTTTTGATGGCTTCGGTCATCAAATGCAAGGCACCCAACGAGTGTTGAAAACGAGTGTGTTGTGTGCCAGGGTAGACATACGACGTTAAGCCTAACTGCTTGATGCGTGTTAAGCGATGCACCAGCGGATGTTGTAGTAAATCGTACAACAATTCGCTGGGCAGGGTAATGAAACCAAAAACAGGGTCGTTTATGATTTTCTTTTTGTTCGCCATGATTAGATTAGGTTGTGAGCTTGGAGTAGTTCGGCCATTTCGGCTTGTACTTCGGCAGCGGCTTTACCAGCTGCTTCGGCAAAGTTTTCGCTGTTGTCGGCGTAAATGATGGCGCGAGACGAGTTTACCAACAAACCGCATTGGCTGTTCATGCCGTATTGGGCAACGGCTTGCAAACTACCACCTTGTGCACCAACACCGGGAACTAGCAAGAAGTTATCGGGTACAATTTTACGAATATCCGATAGCATTTCGGCTTTGGTAGCACCTACTACGTACATCAATTGATCTTCGTTGCCCCATTTTTTAGAGGTTTCCAACACTTTCTCAAATAAACGTTTGCCGTCTTCTTTGTCTTCGATAAGTTGGAAATCGAAAGCTCCTTTGTTAGAAGTTAGTGCCAACAACGTAACGAATTTGCCTGGGTACGACAAAAAGGGTGATACGCTGTCTTCGCCCATGTAAGGAGCAACCGTTACGGTGTCAAAATCCATATTGCCAAAGAATGTGCGGGCATACATGGCCGATGTGTTGCCAATATCGCCGCGTTTAGCATCGGCAATTAAGAATTGGTCGGGATAGTTGGTTCTGATGTATTCAATGGTTCTTTCCAATACATCCCATCCAGCTAGGCCAATGCTTTCGTAAAAAGCCAAATTGGGTTTGTATGCTACGCAGTAAGGCGCGGTGGCATCAATAATGGCTTTGTTAAAATCAAACATGGCATCTTCGTTTTCAAAAAGATGCTCGGGAATTTTGGTAATATCGGTATCCAAACCAACGCAAAGGAAAGATTTTTTGCGTTTGATGTTTTCAAAAAGTTCTTCTCGTGTCATGGTATTGTTGGTGTTGATTTATAGCTGGCTTTCTTTCATGCGTTCGGCGTTTTCGGCTACAATCAGGTGATCGATGCAGTCTTGAATTTCGCCGTTCATAAAGGCATTTAGGTTGTAAATGGTATAGTTGATGCGGTGATCGGTAATGCGGCCTTGTGGATAGTTGTAGGTGCGAATCTTGGCACTGCGGTCGCCAGTGGATACCATGGTTTTGCGGCGCGATGCAATATCGTCCAAGTATTTTTGGTGTTCGCGGTCGTAAATCATGGTGCGTAGGCGCGAAAGGGCACGTTCGCGGTTTTTGGGTTGGTCGCGGGTTTCGGTACATTCAATTAAAATTTCTTCTACCACACCCGTAACAGGGTTTTTCCACATGTAGCGCAAACGCACACCCGATTCTACCTTGTTAACGTTCTGACCACCAGCACCACTAGAACGGAAGGTGTCCCATTTAATTTCGCCTTCGTTAATCTCTACGTCAAATTCGTCCGCTTCGGGTAGTACCGCTACGGTAGCAGCCGATGTGTGTACGCGACCTTGCGTTTCGGTGGCAGGTACGCGTTGTACACGGTGTACGCCCGATTCGTATTTCAAAATGCCATATACACCTTCGCCCGATACGTTGAATACAATTTCTTTGTAGCCACCCGATGTGCCTTCGTTCATAGAAGTAACTTCTACGCGCCAGCCTTTCATTTCGCAGTACTTGCTGTACATTTTAAATAGGTCGCCTGCAAAAATAGCGGCCTCGTCGCCCCCTGTGCCGCCTCTAATTTCTACAATGGCGTTTTTGGCATCTTCGGGGTCGGCAGGAATCAGCAAGAGCTTAATTTCTTCTTCCATGGGTGCCACTTGTGGCTCCAATTCGTCTAGCTCCGCTTTGGCCATTTCGCGCATATCGGCATCGGTTTCGGTTTGAAGCAATTCTTTTGCCTCGGCAATGTGCGCTAAAAGGGTTTTGTATCGGTTACCGGCGTTTACAATTTGTTCTAAATCGCGGTATTCTTTGTTTAACTTAACAAAACGACGCATATCGGCAATTACCGAAGGGTCGGTAATGAGTGTCGATACTTCGTCAAACTTGTGGTATAAACCTTCTATTTTTTCTAATAATGAACTTTCGGCCATATTTTATTGACTAATCGGTTAATCGGTGAATCGACCCTATTCGGTCACTGAGCCTGTCGAAGTGCCCGAATAGATGGTGATGCGGTGAGTCGGTGAGTCGTTGATGTGTTGCGATTTTGGAGCACGGACGCACGAGCCGTGCGTCCCTACTTTTGACTTTATTCGCTTCGCTCATGATTTCAGGCGGCGCCTCGGCAATTCGAATAAATTCGATTGCGCTCGGCTTGCACTGAAATTTGACTTAATATGTAAACGTGCCAAATTCGCTTTGGATGGTTAGCTGTGTATGGTCGCTTTCTTCGATGCGTCCAATGATTTGAGCATCAATACCAAACGATTTGGAAACTTCAATAACTTGGTCGGCGTATTGTGGATCGATGTACACTTCTAAACGATGCCCCATGTTAAACACCTTGTACATTTCTTTCCAATCGGTGCCACTTTGTTCTTGAATGGTTTTGAAAAGTGGGGGCACAGGGAATAAGTTATCTTTAATAACGTGTACGTTTTCTACAAAGTGCAATACTTTGGTTTGTGCACCGCCCGAGCAGTGTACCATACCATCGATATGTGGACGCAATTGATCCAATAATTTTTTAACCACAGGAGCGTAGGTGCGGGTAGGAGAAAGTACCAATTTGCCAGCATCAATGGGCGAACCTTCTACGCTATCGGTTAATTTTAAACCACCCGAATACACCAAATCGGCAGGAACCGATGCGTCGTAACTTTCTGGGTATTTTTGTGCTAGGTAGTTGGCAAATACATCGTGGCGAGCAGAGGTTAAACCATTGCTGCCCATACCGCCGTTGTACTGTTTTTCGTAGGTAGCTTGACCAAACGAAGCCAAACCTACAATTACATTACCGGGTTTGATGTTGGCATTATTGATAACGTCGCTGCGTTTCATGCGGCAGGTTACGGTACTATCTACAATGATGGTACGCACCAAATCGCCTACGTCGGCCGTTTCGCCACCGGTAGCGTATACACCTATGCCCATTTCGCGTAGTTCGGCAAGTAACTCGTCAGTTCCGTTGATGATGGCAGAAATTACTTCGCCAGGAATCAATAGTTTGTTACGACCAATGGTAGACGATACCAAAATATTGTCTACTGCACCTACGCACAAAAGGTCGTCGATGTTCATGATTAGGGCATCTTGTGCAATGCCTTTCCAAACCGATAAATCGCCAGTTTCTTTCCAATAAAGATAGGCAAGCGACGATTTGGTGCCAGCACCGTCGGCGTGCATGATGTTGCAGTACTCGCTATCGCCGCCCAAAATATCGGGAATGATTTTGCAAAATGCTTTGGGGTATAGCCCTTTGTCGATGTTTTTGATGGCGTTGTGTACATCTTCTTTAGATGCCGATACGCCGCGTAGGTTGTAACGTTGATCGCTCATATGGTTAGTTTAATTTATATCGATATGTAATGGTTCCTGTTTGTACGGTGTTGCCGCTAATGCCATTGAATTTTGCTTTTAATGCAGCTTGTTCGGCATCGCGACGCATAGAGGCATCGCTAATGGTGGTGCCGGCTGCGCCAGCACGGGCACTGATAACGGTACCTGCTGCATTTACCTCGATGGTAACAACAATAATACCTTCTTCGTTTTTAACGTACGATGGATTGGGTAGTGTGCCTTTGATGCTACGCCCGTTTAGGTTGTAACTGTGGCCATTGCCCGTTCCGCCTCCATTTCGGTTGGTTGATTCGGCACTACCCAATGGGTTGCCTTGGTTTCCTGTGCCGCCTGTAACGCCTTCGCCTTTAGCGGTAGTGCTGGTGCCTTTGCCTCCGCTACCAAAAGCATTTAGACCTGCTGATGCGGCTTTCTTAGCTGCCTCTTCTTGTGCTTTCTTTTTGGCCTCTTCTGCCTTGCGCTTTTCTTCTGCTTTGCGTTTTTCTTCGGCAATGCGTTTGGCCTCGGCTTCTTGTTGTTTGCGTAGCTCTTCTTGTTGCTTGCGCAATTCTTCTTGGCGTTGGCGTTCTAGTTCTTTTTCGCGTTCAGCCTTTTCGCGTGCCTCTTTCATCTCTAGCGATTCTTCGATGTCTTGTGTTTGCAAATCGGGTTGCGAAGGGGTTGGCTCGCTTACAGCTGATGGCGTCGTCGCTTGTATTGGTTCTTGTTCGGAAACTAGTTGGTTTTCGATGTCTTTTTGTGGTGCAGGTTCAAACAAACCATCGCCCATTTCATCGGTTCCGTAGTTTACCGTTAGTCCTTCTTCTGTGTCGGGAATAAAAGCAATCATTCCTGTAAAAAAGAGGGCAAGCAACAACAGCAGGTGTACCAAAATACTACCTACTAATCCGGCTATTTTGCTGTCTTTATTTTTTTTATCTGCTTTCATTCTCGTACAGGACGGGTAGCAATCACTAATTTAAATTGGTTTTTGTTGGCTATGTTTAGTACGCGTACAATTTCGCGGTAGGGTACACTTTCGTCGGCGTAAAGTGCCACGTACATGTCGGGTTCGGCGGCTACAACGCCTTGTAAAAAGGGTTCTATCTCTTCGAAAGTAACCGCACGTTCTGCCTCTTTGCCCGTTGCTACGTAATGTTGCAAATTTGCATCAATAAAGACCCTGGTAATAGGTTTAGCGGCTGCTTGGCTACTGCTTTTGGGCAATACCAACTTAATAGCACTGGGGGTTACCACCGTCGAGGTAATCATGAAGAAAATAAGCAACAAGAATACCAAGTCGGTCATAGACGACATGCTAAACGTTGGGTTAACCTTATTTCGTTTTTTTAATGCCATGGGTAATTAGTTAATGGGCTCGTTTAATAAATCCATAAATTCCATGGTACGTGTTTCCATTTTTTGTACCACTTGGTCTAGTCTAGATACCAATACGTTGTAACCAAAGTAGGCAATAATACCTACAATCAAACCCGCAACGGTGGTAATCATAGCGGTGTAAATACCGTTAGAAAGTACGGTAATGTCTACGTTGTTGCCAGCATTGGCCATGTCGTAAAAGGCTTGCACCATACCAATAACGGTGCCTAAGAATCCTAACATCGGTGCGCCACCCGCAATGGTAGCCAATATGTTGAAGCCTTTTTCTAGTTTATTGGTTTCGATGTTACCTACGTTTTCGATGGCCACTAGTACGTCGTTCATGGGTTTGCCCAAGCGAGAAATGCCTTTTTCAATCATACGGGCCGATGGGGTGTTGGCTTGTTGGCATAGGTTGGTAGCCGAATCAATTTTTCCATCCATGATGTAATCTTTGATGCGATCCATAAAGGTAGTGTCTTCTTTGGATGCTTTTTTGATGGCTACCCAGCGTTCAATAAAGATGTACACTGCAATGAACGACATGATAAGCATGGGAATCATAATCCATGGGCCACCTTTTTGGGCCATTTCCCAATAACTCATTTCTACGGTTTCGGGGGCTACTTGAAGGGTGCTATCGGCAACGGCTGTGCCAGTTGCTTGTATTTGTAATAGTACGTTTAAGGGTGTCATGTATGGTTAGTGTTTAATGTTTATTTGTTTAGTCGTTTAGTCGTTTAGGCGATTAGTCGATTATTAAAAGATTAGTTGTTGGTTGTATTGTTTAATGGTTTCTTGTAAACCTAAGTAAAGGGCATCCGATATCAGGGCGTGACCAATAGAAACTTCGTCTAAATAAGGAACTTCTTGGGCAAAGTAGCGTAGGTTTTGCAAACTTAAATCGTGACCAGCATTTACTTGCAAACCGCATTTGTGGGCAATTTCTGATGCTAAAGCAAACGATTTTACGGCTTGGGCGGCATCAAGAGGAAATTGCGTAGCATATGGCTCGGTGTAAAGTTCAATGCGGTCGGTTCCCGTAAGTGCAGCGGCTTCTATAATTTCGGCGCGTGTATCGGTAAAGATAGAGGTTCTAATGCCGTTGCGTTTAAATTCAGCTACTATTTCGGTTAAAAAGTCGCGGTGCTGGATGGTGTCCCAACCTGCGTTAGAGGTAAGTGCTTCGGGTGGGTCGGGTACCAAGGTTACTTGGGTGGGTTTTACTTCCAGTACCAATTTAATAAACGATTCTTGTGGGTAACCTTCGATGTTGAATTCGGTGGTAAGCACTTGTTTAAGATCGCGTACGTCGGCATAACGAATGTGACGTTCGTCGGGACGGGGGTGCACGGTAATACCATCGGCACCAAATTTTTCGCAATCCAACGCTACCTGGGTTACGTTAGGCACTTGGCCACCACGTGCGTTGCGCAATGTGGCTACCTTGTTGATATTTACGCTTAATGTTGTCTTTTTCATAAAAAATAATTTACTTTGCAGTAAAATAAGCCCTTTAAGGGCAAATTTATTCGTTTTACATAAAAACGAACAAAGATACTCAATTATTGCAGATAAACTCCTATTTTATGGTAGAAAATTATCCACATATTCAGAAAGTTGCTGTATTTGGTAGCGTTCACAAACAAGGTTTTGCAAAGGCATCGACCGAATTACTACAATGCCTAGAAAAACACCAAGTGTCTATACTTTTGGATGTGCGCATGGAACAATTTTTGCGCAGTAACCATGCCTATTTGCCCGCTACTTATCAGGTAATTCAAAAAGGGGATAGTTTTGATGTTGATTTGGCATTGAGTTTGGGTGGCGATGGTACTTTTTTAAAAACAGCCAAACGAGTAGGTAGTGCAGGCATCCCTATTTTGGGCATTAATTTGGGCAATTTGGGCTTTTTGGTAGATGTAAAAGGCGATGAAATTAGTGCTGCTATTGACGAAATTATGGCCGATGGTTTTAATGTAGAAGAGCGTTCGTTAATAGAAGTTGTTTCGCCCAACGTATTGCCAGCCGAGGATACCATTGCCTTAAACGAAGTGGCTGTGCTAAAGCAAGACACATCGTCTATGATTAAGGTGCATACCTCGCTAAATGGACAGTATTTGTGTACCTATCGTGCCGATGGTTTGTTGATTTCTACGCCTACGGGGTCTACTGCGTATGCCTTGAGTGTGGGGGCTTCTATTTTAATGCCTCAGAATAATAGCTTTATCGTATCGCCTGTGGCGCCACATAGCTTAAATTTACGTCCTGTTATTGTGCCCGATGATTGGCAAATAGAATTGGATGTAGAGAGTCGCAATAATCACTTCTTAATAGCGGTTGACGGAAGGTCTGTGGTATGTAAAAGTGGCATGCATTTGGTGTTGAAAAAGGCGGGTTATACCGTAAAAGTTGCCAAGAGACATGGGCATACTTACTTTCAAACTTTGCGCGAAAAACTGATGTGGGGAGCCGATGCTAGATTGGATGCTTAATGAAATCTACCACTGCTCATACTATTTTAGGCATTGACCCAGGTACTACGGTAATGGGCTTTGGCGTGCTGAGGTATCAGGGAATATCGCAAGCCGAATTGGTTGATTTGGGTTGCGTGCAATTTAAAGACTGCAAAACGCACTACGAAAAACTGCGCAAAGTATTTGATATTATTTGTACCCTTATAGAACGGTATCAACCCGACGAACTGGCCATTGAATCGCCTTTTTTTGGCAAAAATGTGCAGTCGATGCTTAAGTTGGGTAGGGCGCAGGGCGTTGCTATTGCCGCTGCTATGCGTGCTGGCCTTACCGTAGACGAATACAGCCCCTTAAAGATAAAAATGGCCATTACGGGCAATGGTGCATCGTCTAAAGAACAAGTAGCCGATATGTTGCGCCGCTTTTTAAAAATTCCCTTAGAAGAACTTAACTTAAAGTTAGATGCCACCGATGCGTTGGCGGCTGCTTATTGTCACTTTTTGCAAAAGAAAAACCCCATTTCTGACAAGCCTTACAAAAATTGGAAAGACTTTATTGCCAAAAATGAGGTTAGGGTAAAGAAATAATGGCTAATTATTCTGCAGCCATGTTGTGGTAAACGTTTTGTACGTCTTCGTCTTCTTCAATACGATCCAACAATTTTTGAATAGAAGCACGTTGTTCTTCGGTTACGGTTTTGTAATCGTTAGGAACGCGTTCAAATTCGGCACTGTTGATGTCGAAACCATTGTCTTCTAAGTATTTTTGGATAGCCGAATACGATTGGAAATCGCCGTAGAATACAATGTTGCCTTCTTCGTCTTGTTCCAATTCTTCTACGCCAAAGTCAATTAATTCTAGTTCTAGTTCTTCTAGTTCTACGCCTTCTTTAGGAACAATAGAGAACACGCATTTATGGTCGAACAAGAATTGCAAGCAACCACTGGTGCCTAACGAACCACCTGCTTTGGTAAAGTAGCTACGTACGTTGGCTACGGTACGCATGTTGTTGTCGGTAGCGGTTTCTACAAAGATGGCGATGCCGTGAGGACCGTATCCTTCGTAGTTAATTTCTTTGTAATTGCCTTCGTCTTTAGAGAATGCTTTTTTAATGGCACGTTCTACGTTTTCTTTGGGCATGTTTTCTTTTTTAGCTTGTTGCATCAACATGCGCAAACGTGGGTTGCCGTTAGGATCGCTGCCGGCTTCGCGTACAGCAATGGTAATTTGTTTGCCTAGTTTGGTAAAAACGCGGGCCATGTTGCCCCAACGTTTCATTTTAGTGGCTTTGCGGTATTCAAATGCTCTTCCCATATTTTTTTATGTTTAGTTGTTTAGTTCGCTTCGCTCATGAAGTTGCTCACGCTCGGCATAATCAAAGTAAACTTTGCTTCTGCACTCGCTTAATCGCAACTTTAGTCGTTTAGTTGTTTAGTCGCTTAGGAATTAACTCCTAACTCCTAATTCCTAACTCCTCACTCTTATCTTATCGTTGCGCCCAATTTGTCTTGGAATGCTTTAATAAGGCGTTGCATTACGTTGTCAATTTGTTTGTCTTGCAAGGTTTTTTCGGTGTCTTGTAAGGTAAAGTTAACAGCGTACGATATTTTGCCTGGCTCTAGGTTTTTGCCTTCGTAAACGTCGAACAATACCACTTTTTTAAGGATCTTTTTCTCTACCTCAAAGGCAATGTCTTCAATTTGTTGGAAGGTAATGGTTTTGTCTAGCAATAGGGCCAAGTCGCGTTTAACTTCTGGGTATTTAGAAATTTCGCGATAGGTTACTTTGCTGTTTTTTAGTTGTTTAAGAACTACAGGCCAGTTGATGTCGGCATAGAACACATCGGTATCAATGTCGAATGCTTTTAGCTGTGCCTTGCTTACAATGCCTAATTGTGCTATTACTTTGCCGCCACGGGTTTGTAAGGCAATAGCTTGGCTGTAAATGTCGCTTTCAAAAGGAACTACTACGTAGCTTGCAGGGGCAATGCCAATGCGTGTTAAACAGTTTATAACGTGTGCCTTAAGGTCAAAGAAGGTTAGCTTGCGTTCGCCGTCGGTCCAGCTAATGTCGCTGTTGTTGCCACACATCCAAATGCCTAGGTGTGTTTCTTCGCTGTAGGCTGCTAGAGGTTTTTCTTCGGTCTTTTTGCTAGCGTTGTAGTGGTAGCAAGCACCAAATTCGTAAAATTTAAGGTTGTTTTGACGGTGGTTGCGGTTGCGTGCAATGCTTTCTAAACCGCCAAATAGCAAAGTTTGACGCATTACGCTTAACTCGGCACCCAATGGGTTCATAATTTTAACCGCTTGTTCTACAGGGTAGCTGCTTAGGTTGGTGTAGTAAGAGATGCGGGTTAGCGAGTTGTTTAAAATCTCGTTAAAGCCTGCACCCGACAAGTGGTCGGATACCTTGTTTTGCAAAGTGGTGCTATCGGGTTTGTTTACGTAGCTAATGGCCGATTGCAACGATGTGCCTGGTTGGATGTTGTTGTAACCGTAAATACGCAAAATGTCTTCAATAACGTCTACATCGCGGCGTACATCGGTACGATAGGGAGGAACCAACAAACTCAATTCGGTGTCGGTTTCGTTTTCAATCTTAATTTCTAAACCAGCTAAAATACCTTTAACGGTTTCTTTGCTTAGCTCTTTGCCAATTAGGCTATTTACTTTTGCGTACGATAATTGTACCTTGAAATCTTCGATGGGGTTGGGGTAGATGTCTACAATATCCATCGATACTTGTCCGCCGGCTACTTCTTGAATTAACAAAGCAGCACGTTTAAGGGCGTACAAGGTAATGTTGGGGTCGCATCCACGTTCGTAACGGAACGATGCGTCGGTATTTAAACCATGACGGCGAGCGGTTTTGCGCACCGAAACGGGGTTAAAGTAAGCACTTTCGATGAAAACTTTGGTGGTGCTTTCGGTTACACCCGAATCTAAACCGCCAAAGACGCCTGCAATACACATGCCTTCTTCTTCGTTGCAAATCATCAAATCGTTGGCCGAAAGTTTGCGTTCTACACCGTCTAGGGTAGTAAATGGGGTTTCGTCTGCTAGGTTTTGAACGATGATGTGGTTGCCTTTAATTTTATCGCCATCAAAAGCATGAAGAGGTTGGCCTAATTCGTGCAAAATAAAGTTGGTTACGTCTACTACGTTGTTGATAGGGCGCAAACCAATGGTGGTAAGTTTGTTTTTTAACCAATCGGGCGATTCAGTTACTTTTACGTTGTTGATGGTAACGCCCGAGTAACGAGGACAAGCTTCGCTGTTTTGAACGGTTACGTTTACTACATAATCGTTGTTGTCTACTTTGAACGCCTCTACCGAGGGTTTGGTTACCTCTATGCCCAAACCTGCTGCTAAATCGCGGGCTACGCCGTAGTGCGAAATGGCATCGCTGCGGTTTGGAGTAATGTCTACCTCAATAAGGGTATCATCTTCTATGTGGTAGTATTCTTTGGCAGGCGTACCAATAACGGCATCTTCGGGTAGTTCTATAATACCATCGTGCGATGTACCAATGCCAATTTCGTCTTCGGCGCAAAGCATGCCAAATGATTCAACGCCTCTGATTTTTGATTTTTTGATGGTGAACGATTCTTCGCCACTGTACAATTTGGTGCCAACGGTAGCCAAAATAGTGGTTAGTCCAGCGCGGCAGTTGGCTGCACCGCACACTACTTGTAAGGGTTCGCCGTTTCCGGCATCTACGGTAGTAATGTGTAGGTGGTCTGAATTGGGGTGATCTTCGCAGGTAAGAACTTTGGCTACTACCAATCCTTCTAATCCGCCTTTAATGCTTTGAACGGTTTCTGTGGTGCCTACTTCTAGGCCCAATGAGGTTAATTTTTTTGCCGTTTCTTCGGGCGATAGGGTTAAATTGATGTAGTTTTTTAGCCAATTATACGATATATTCATAATCTTCTAATTTTTAGCCCACAAATTTACAATTTTATCTTGAAAAGTGAAAATATTTAGTTGTTTAGTTGTTTAGGCGTTTAGTCGTTTAGTTCGCTGCGCGAAAATGAATTGTTTATTTGTTCGCTTCGCTCACGATGAATCGTGGATTTGTTGATTTGCGATTTAACGATTTAACGATTTAACGATTCAACGATTAGTCGATTATTCGGGCTTCGCCCTCATGAAGTTTGGCGGCGCCTCGGCATAGTTCAAACAAGTTTGACTCTGCTCTCGGCTTGCACAAACTTTCACCGATTAGTCGATTAGTCATCGCGCAGCGACTGCAAATACTTTTCTAGTCGGTCCATGCCTTCTTTGATGTTTTCTAGCGAGTTGGCATACGAGAAGCGAACAAATCCTTCGCCGCCAGTGCCAAAATCCACCCCTGGGGTGATGCCTACGTGGGCTTTTTCTAGTACATCAAATGCAAATTGAAGTGAGTTGTTGGTGTATTTAGAGGCATCTACAAATACATAAAAGGCGCCTTGTGGGTCTACAGGGATGGTAAAGCCCATGTTGCGTAGGCGTTTTAGTAGGTACAAGCGTCGCTCGTTGTAGGTGTCGAACATAATTTTTCCGTAGTCGGAGGTGTCGCGAAGGGCGGCAATGCCTGCTTTTTGGGCAGTGCTAGAGGCGCAAATTAAAAAGTTTTGGGCCAGTTTTTGTAGGGCTGGTATGTATTGTTTTGGGGCAATTAGGTAGCCCAAACGCAAACCTGTCATGGCAAAGCGTTTGCTAAATCCGTTTAGTACAAACGCATTGTCGGTGTATTCTAAAATAGAGTGGGCTTTGCTTTCGTATACCAAACCGTGGTAAATTTCATCGGATATAACGGGTACGCCCAATTGGGCTACTTGTTGCATAAATTCGGGTTGCAACACGGTGCCGGTGGGGTTCATGGGCGAGTTGATAAAAATAGCCGCGGTGTTGGGGGTTATTTTGTTTTTGATGTCTTCTACCTTGTATTGGAAACCGTTTTGTGCATTAAGTGGAACAAAAACGGGGGTGGCTTGTGCGCCTAGTACAAAGTTTTTGTAGCAAGCGTAGCCGGGGTTGGATAGAATAACTTCTGATTGTGGGTTGCATAGTAGCAACATGGTTAGCAAAATGGCGGGCGACGAGCCTGATGTTACCAAAATTTGGTCGGGGCTAACGTTTACGCCGTATTCGCGCTTGTATAGGTTGGCTATTTCTTGGCGTAATTCGGGGTCGCCTAACGAGTGTGTGTAGTGGGTTTGGTGGTTTTTGTACGCATCTACTACGGCGTCGGTAACGCAGGCTGGTACGTCAAAATCGGGTTCGCCTACTTCTAAGTGTATGATGTCAACGCCTTGGCGTTGTAGCTCGTTGGCTCTTTCTAGGACGTCCATTACAATGAAGGACGTCATCTTGTCTACTAATGGGTTCATTTTTTATAATTTTGCTTGCGCAAAATTATAAAAAATAAAGGAGAAAAATTACTCCTCTACTTCAAAAGGAATAAAGTAAAAGTCTTTTTCTGATTTTTCTTTAGAGAAGCAAAAGAACGTAACATCGGCTGCCGAGCAAAGTTCGCCGTTGTGGTATAGGTTGCAGTCGATAAGTACAAAGTTGCGTTTAATTTCGCGAATGCTAGCACGTATTTCTACGGGTGTTCCGTCAATGGGTACGGGCTTTTTGTATTTTACGTTTAGTTGGGTAGTCATGCCTGCCAATTGGCGTTTGCGCGATATTAACCAGCCGCAAGTTTCGTCTATCAGTGTAGCTTGAATGCCGCCGTGTAGGGTGTCTAACCAGCCCTGAAAGTGTTGTGTAGGAGTCCATGTGCAGGTGATTTCGTCGCCTTCTTCATAAAACTCTAGGTGTAAACCTATGGGGTTGTGTGGGGCGCAGGCAAAGCAATTGTATCCTTTTTCTTGAAATACGGGGGTGGTGTATGGATTGATAATTTTACGTTTCATGGCGTTTGTTTTTTTATTTTGCAAACGTGCGAATCTATTTATTTATTGTGCAAAAGTGTTATTTTTGTGCGTTAATTAACCTAAAAAAACACATGTCTGATTCTAAAAACGTTCTTCTACACTGTTGTTGCGCGCCTTGCGCATCGGCTATTATAGAGTGGTTATTACAAAATAATTACAACATTACGTTGTATTTTTATAATCCCAATATCTACCCAGAAAAGGAATACCTTATTAGAAAAGAGGAGTTGTTGAGGTATGCTGAGCAATTAAACCTACCTATTATAGACGATGATTATAGGCACCAGGATTGGCTAAAACAAGTGGCAGGCATGGAGTTGGAACCCGAGCGGGGTAAGCGTTGCTTGGCGTGTTTTAAAATGCGCTTGTTGGCCACGGCAAAAGAGGCTGAGCGTTTACAAATTCCCGTTATAGCTACCACGTTGGCCTCATCGCGCTGGAAAAGTTTAACCCAAATAGAAGAGGCGGGCAAATGGGCTACATCGCAGGTAAGTGGTGTTGAGTTTTGGGCAAAAAATTGGCGAAAAGATGGCCTGCAGGATCGCAGGCGCATTCTTCTCGCCGAAAATAAGTTTTATAACCAACAGTATTGCGGTTGTGAGTATTCGATTAAGTGAGAGAATATTCTAACTTCTAACTTCTAACTTCTAACTCCTAACTCCTAACTATTGTTGGTACATTCTCTCTTGAGCGGCTTTTACGTTTTCGTCGGCCAAGTAATCGTCGTATTCCATTACTTTGTCGATGGTACCGTTGGGGGTTAACTCAATGATGCGGTTGCAAACGGTTTGAATAAAGGCGTGGTCGTGCGACGACATTAAAACGTTGCCTTTAAAGGTTTTAAGCGAGTTGTTGAACGCTTGAATCGACTCCAAGTCCAAGTGGTTGGCAGGAGAGTCCAATACCATAACGTTGGCATTTTTAAGCATCATGCGCGAAATCATACAACGCATTTTTTCGCCCCCAGAAAGTACGCTGGCTTTTTTAAAGATTTCTTCGCCGGCAAATAGCATACGTCCCAAGTATCCGCGTACAAACGATTCTGTGGTATCGGGCGAGTATTGGCCCAACCAATCTACCAAGTTTAGGTCGGTATTAAAGAATTCCGAGTTGTCTACGGGCAAATAAGCAGGGGTAATGGTAACACCCCAGTTAAAGGTACCGCTATCGGCTTTCATTTTATCGTTGATGATTTCAAATAGGGCGGTCATGGCACGAGGGTCGCGCGATACAAAGGCAATTTTGTCGCCTTTTTCTACGTTAAAGTTAACGTCTCTGAACAGTACGGTGCCATCGTCGTGGGTTTTGCTAAGGCCTTTTACTTCCAATACCATGTTACCGGGTTCGCGGTCGGGGGTAAAGATAATGCCAGGGTATTTGCGGGTAGAAGGTTGAATTTCTTCTACATTTAATTTTTCTAGCATTTTACGACGGCTGGTAGCTTGTTTCGATTTAGCCACGTTTGCACTGAATCGACGAATAAATTCTTCCAATTCTTTGCGTTTTTCTTCGGCCTTTTTGTTTTGCATTTGTTGTTGACGAAGTGCCAATTGGCTCGATTCGTACCAGAAGGTATAGTTACCAGCAAATTGTTGAATTTTGCCGTAGTCAATATCGATGGTGTGAGTACTTACAGCGTCCAAGAAGTGACGGTCGTGCGATACTACTAGCACAGTATTTTCGTAGTTGGCCAAATAGTTTTCTAACCAAGCAATGGTGTCGATGTCCAAGTCGTTGGTGGGCTCGTCGAGTAGCAAGTTGTCGGGGTTACCAAACAAGGCGCGTGCCAACAGAATACGTACTTTTTCTTTACCACTCATGTCTTTCATAAGGGTGTAGTGGTATTGTTCTTTGATGCCCAAGCTGCTAAGTAGCGATGCAGCATTGCTTTCGGCGTTCCAACCGTCCATTTCGGCAAATTGTTCTTCTAGTTCCGATGCACGAATGCCGTCCTCTTCGGTAAAATCTTCTTTTAAATAGATTTCGTCCTTTTCGGTTTTTACGGCCCATAATTTATCGTGACCCATCATAACGGTGTCGATAACGGTATATTCGTCAAACTCAAAGTGGTCTTGTTTTAGTACCGAAAGACGTTCGTTGGGTCCAAAAATTACGGTACCGCGGGTGGGTTCCAATTCGCCGCTAAGCATGCGAAGGAAGGTAGATTTACCAGCGCCGTTAGCACCAATAATGCCGTAGCAGTTACCAGCGGTAAATTTTAGGTTTACATCTTGAAATAAAACACGTTTGCCAAATTGAATGGCTAAGTTGGATACTGTAATCATACTTTATGAGTGGATTTTTTGATATGAACTGCAAAGATAATACAAACCGAGTGCAAAAGCAAAAAAGCACCGCTTTTTTGTATCAGTTAAAATGAAGGCATGAGAAGCTTGCTTATCAATGCCTTCATTTTAACTGAAGAACAAAATCGTAGATTTTGCTTTTGCCGAGGTGCCGTTTATCTTCACGAGGACGTAGTCCGAGTAAAGGTAATGAAAAAAAGATGAATGGAGAAATTTTATTTATTATCTCGGTATATTTGCTTATCTTTGTTTTGTATTTAATGAATAACGTATGAAAAAATTACTTTACTTTACCTTGTTTTGTACGACGTTGTTGTTTGCCGCTTGCGAAAACAATGAACCCAATCAACCACCGGTTGATAGTCCCAGTACACCAGAAACACCTGTAAGTCCTGATGAGCCAACAAATCCAAATTGCCCTAATAATCCAAACGACCCAGATAAACCCAATAATCAGGAACCCATTACTCGCCAAGAAGTTTTTGTCGCAATGCCATTTTCGGTTTCTGCTACCCAACAAGTAGAATTCTCATCGGGTAATTTACAATACATCCCTGCCGACAACAAGTGGCGTTTTGCCTTTAGCCAACTTGACTACATAGGAAATGATAATGTCAACATTAGCTCTACTTATAGTGGTTGGATTGATCTGTTTGGCAATGGAACAGGTGCAGCGCCAACCAATGTGAGTATGGATTATCAAAATGATTACAATAATTTGGTAGATTGGGGTGTAAATAAAATTGGTCCAGATGCTCCTTATACGTGGCGTTCGTTAACGAACGAAGAGTGGTATTATCTTTTAGCGATGCGACCTAATGCAAACCAATTAATAGGTATTGCTCAAATTTGTGGTGTTAATGGTCTTGTTTTATTGCCCGATGAATGGGTGTGCCCAGAAAGTGTAGTTTTTAAAGCAGGTGGATATGAAAGCTCTGAGAAAATTGACTATGCCTCTTATCAATCGTTTAATGATAGCCAATGGTTTGACTTAGCAGAAAGTGGAGCTGTGTTTTTGCCTGCAGCAGGCAATCGTGCAGGTACTAGTGTGAATTTTGCAGGACAACTAGGCATGTATTGGAGTTTTTACGATGACGGATATACTGGTACAAGCAAAGAATATTTGCACATTGAAGCAGGTGATGTTAGTATTGGTATAGCTCCGCGTAATTTAGGTGCATCGGTAAGATTGGTAAAAGAAATATAGTTCTTTTGTAGAGTACGAATCCCCTTGTTCCACGCAAGGGGATTTTTTTTATATCTCTACCACGTTGCCGGTGTAAAACGTGTGGCAGTGGGGGAGGTGTTAGCGATATAGCAGAATCGTTATAAAAGTTTTTTTAGTTCTTCTATATCGGGTAATGCATTGCGTAAGTTTTCTGGCATATCTGCAGATGTTGTATAAGTAGCGACACCCATAGGTTTGTTATAATCTTGGATAATAAACTCAACGTACTCTTTATTGGCTGATTTGCATAAAACAATGCCTATGGATGGGTTTTCGTGTGCTTTTTTTACTTTTGAGTCTAAAATAGATAGATATCCCATTAATTGTCCCAAATAGGATGTTTTAAAATCGCCCGTTTTTAGTTCTATTACTACCAAAGCATTTAGTTCGCGGTTAAAAAATAATAAGTCGGGGAAGCTTTCTACTCCATAAATTTCTAAAGGATATTGGTTTCCTATAAAAGCAAAATCATGACCAAATGTCATAATAAACTTTTTTACATTGTTGACAATTTGTTTTTCTACAACGCGTTCATCAATGTCTTCTATATCGCGTTCGTCAATTTGCTCAACATTAATGTAGTCCAATAGGTATTGATCTTTGAACATCATTACCGCTTTTCTTGCCATAGCTGCGTTGCTTATAGTTTTTGGAAAATTACTTGGAATACCTTTGTTATGATTGTGGTCTTTTGTTTGAATAAAAGTGATAAGTTGTTCTACGGATAAAGATTCTTCTGAAGTTTTGTGGATATAATAATAGCGTGCTTTTAATTCTTTTACTCCTTCAATAATGCGTATGTGATGTGTAAATGGGACTCTAAAGAAATCTTCAATAGGAAATTCATTAATATTATGAATGTGCAATGTATTATTAATGGCAGATTCGTTAATGAGGTCTTCCATATCGACAATTGCAATTGTCGAATTACTTGCGTGCAAAGTAGAACTTGAATCAAGCATACTCCAATTCTCATAAAATTTCCGCATATTTTTCAAATTATTTGCTGAAAATCCTCTAAGTCCTGGCAAATCTTTGCGTAATGTGGTACTAATGGATTGTAGGGCGTTGGTTCCCCATGATGCGTTACGTGTTTTGTTAGAAAGGTATTTGCCAATACCAAAGTATAACGCTAATTGAGCGCGATTAATCCCTACAATGGTTTGATGTTGGCTTTGCAGAATAGCAGTCTTGATTACTTCTGCCGCTTGACTGTACTGATACAGTAATGCTTTGTTTTCGTTCATAAGAATATAATTTAGATGGTTGTGTAATGAGGCTTTCGCCAGCGCAAAGATACTAAAAAATTTACGAGTGAATGCCGATAATTACAATTAATTTACACCTCTACCACGTTGCCGGTGTAAAACGTGTGGCAGTGGGAGAGGTGTGCTTTTAGTAAGGTGGCGGCACGGGGGCAGGTGCAGTGGCCTGTGTACAGGTATGCGTTGGGGTATAGTGTGAGCCAATCGTTAATAAACGATGTGGTTTCGGCTTCTACTTGGGGGCTATCTACAAAATGCAGTCCGCCTATGTAGGCGTGTAGGGTGTTGCAGCCTGTAAATTCCATGCACGATTCGATGGTGTTTAGGGCACCGTGGTGCGAACAGCAGGATACAATAACCAAGCCCTTGGGGGTGACAAAACAAAGGGCGATTTCGTGTAAGAAAGGGTCGTTCTCGCTTCGCTCGGGTTGAATCGCAGAATCGTTGAATCGTTGACTTGCGACTTTATTCGCTTCGCTCATGAAGTCAGGCTGCGGTTCGGCATAATCAAGCAAGCTTGCTTCTGCGCTCACCTTGCACTGACCTTCGACTACCGTCAGGTATTTATTGCCTAACGGTTTGGGATATTGGTTGCACGTGGGGTGTACCAAGGCGATGTGTGGGGTAAGCCAGGTGTTTTGCTCAATAGGTTTGAACCAAGGGGTGTGGCCATGGAATAGGTTGAGGTCGGGGCCGATGTATCGTAAGTCGCTTCGCTCCGGTGAATCGAATTCTTGTTGTTTAGTCGTTGAGTCGTTTAGTCGTTTAGTCGATTCGGTAAGTAGAATTCGGTCACTGAGCTTGTCGAAGTGCCCGAATGATGACTTGTGACTTGCGACTTGTTTTGGTCGGGATGAATAGCACTGCAAAGCAGGGATGTGGTGTGAGGCATAAACGGGAATATGTCCGTATTGGGCAATCCATTTGCCTAAACCACCGGTGTGGTCGGCGTGTGCATGCGAGAGAAATGCCCAATGACAGGCGTTTAAGTCAATACCCAATGCCTTGGCGTTTTTGATGTATGCGCCCGATGCACCCATGTCGCATAGAATAGAGTTAGGAGTTAGGAGTGATGAGTTAGGAGTTATTTGGTCAATGTACATCGAAAGCCCATGCTCGGTAAGCAAGGGCAGCGTAGGGTGGGGTAAATTATCGACCAAAAATGTAATGCGCATAGCAAAAGGAATAATAACTGCGAAATTACAATACTTTTGGCTGCTTCGCAACTAATCTACATAATCTTTCATACCAAAGTCGTGCCCTTTAATTCTTGTGAGCATTTCTGGAGGTACAATTTGCTCTTTTTCTGGTTCAAGCACAGCATGAAATGTGTCGGCAAAATAGTAAGAAACTGCAAGGAAACAACCATCTCATTTTTCTTTGCAGCAAATGCACGCGATAAAATGCTAAACGCCTTCATATAGCGAAATACACGAAGCAAACGTGCTATACGAAGCACTTTCAATGCCATATATGGCACAGGCATAAAGAAATGCATCAAGTATATTATGCCATTGTTTTGTTTTTAATTTGTCATCAAAAACTCTACATAGATTTAATTTTAAAGCTTGTATATCCATTATTTTTACGTAAATCTAGATTTTGTTTATAATAGTCTTCACAAAATTCAAACAATGTTGTAGTTCAGAAAAAATAGTGTATTCTTCGTTGGTATGAGCATTGTAATAACCACAACTAATATTGCAAACAGGAATCTGCAAACCTCGCATTTTAAGTTCCACCACGTCTGTTTTCCCGCCTTCCACCATTTGGTAATTAAATTCAGATAAAATCTGTTCAGGGATAAAGTCTTTTTCACAAAGTTTGGTGTTGTCTTTGCCAATATATACCACCTCGCTAGCAGCTTTTCTATCGCACGCAAGCACATATCGTACATTGTCAAAAAAAGATAAATTGCAAACTCTAGACCCTCTGCATCCTGCTATTTCGCCCACCTTTTCTTCTTCAACAAATAGGGCTACCTTTAATATGGGGCACTCATGCAATAGGTTTATAATAGTCCAAATGCCATTTTTATCATCGGCACCACAACCTACTTGATTGTTATTTTCATCCACAGCATACACCTTATCATCTTCCACCAGAATAGTACGTTCACATGGTAGATGAACTTCATCAAGATGAGCTGAAATACAAGCATACGTATCAGCTACACCCTTTGTGATAAAAAGATTGCCTATTTCGTCTTCTACTATCTGTAGAGATAAATCGCTTAAACACGATTTCACAAAGGCTTTCATCTCTGCCTCTTCTCCAGATTTGGTACAAATTTTATATAATTCGGTTAATAAATTCATAGAATTGATATTTTCTACAAAAAAATATTTATTAATACCCAATTCCTTTTTCCTTAAGTTCTTTTACTTCGGGATTTTCTTTATTGTTGATATGTTTATTTAAAACAGTAGCCAATTCTTCGGCTAGTTTTATAGCTCTCATATCCCAACAGGTCACACTCCAAGCCACACGTAGAGATATTGCGTTTACTTTTTTTTCTAGATGTCTTGCAAAGAATTTTGAGTTACTATTATCGTGATAACGTTGCTTATCTGCAAACAAATTATATGACGACTCAAGCAAAGTTGCGTAGTCTTTATAAATCTTATCAAATATTTCTACATCGTTTAATGTAATGTTTGGATCGTTGTAGGTTTCATCACCTTTTTTAGCACCATATGTAAAGTGGAACTGTGTAGGATATGTTGGTTCATTTGCCCCACTAGCAGCTAACGTACAAATCACCCAACTATCTTCACTATTTGCCAAACGGTTTAGGTCTTCCATACATTCTTTAGCACCAGCAATTTCTACTGTTTTATCATAGATATAAAATGAATTATACGGACGCACCTCGCCAATTTCTCTTCCCACATAGTTAAATCCACCTATTAACGCAAGATAATATCCCCACCAGCCAGTAACAGGGTCAACTATATTAGCAGGCGAATATATTGTAATTTTAGAACCCCTATCAATACATTGACCATAACATGTGTTCACAAGGAAATGTTCTACTACAAGTTTATCCTCTGGACGCTCGTCGGCAGGACGTGTACATGCAATATTTGCAAATCTAAAATTGTTAGAATTACTAACAGCATCAAAAATATCGTCGTTTTTTAATCCCATTCTTGCCTGAATTTCTGTAACAGACAAATAACGAGGCACAATTTGATAACCAGCAATTCTATCCAATTTACGTTCGAAAGCCTTGCCTAATGCTTTTTTACAATTTTTGTTGTGTTCCTCCATGGCATCCTCATCCATCACCTCTGTAAAGGCAGAGCCAATCAAACCAGCAGGCACCGCAAAGATAGCAATACCTAGCACACCAATAACACATGCTATTATACGCCCAATAAATGTAATAGGAGGAGTATCGGCAAAGCCACCTGGGTCACCAATATATTGAGCAAAAGACCACACAACAGATTTCCAACCATTATTGTAAACATCTGGTTGAGCCTCATTTTCAACAAAGAATAGTATAAATGATAAAATAAGGGTTATGATACACAAGAACTGCAAAGAAACCATCATTTCCTTCTTCTTAGACTGAAGCGCTCTACTCAAAATATTAAATGCCTTTACGTATCTAAATACTCTTGTTAAACGTGCTATACGAAGGACCTTTAATGCCATATATGGCACAGACATAAAGAAATGCAAATAGAAAGGATAAGTAGATAAAATATCTATCAAACCATAAAATGAGAAACAGTATCTCACGCGACCCATAAATCCTTTATATTTAGGGTCTTGCAAGTCGGCGCACCAAATACGTAGCGTTACCTCTATGGTAAAGAATATTGTAGTAAAATAATCTATAAAGTGTAACCACTTACCATACTGTTCTACAATAGACGAATATGTAGAAAGGAACACCTCTAAAGTAGAAATAATAATTAAACCAATAATGGTATAGTCTAGTATATTATGCCATTGTTTTGTTCTTAATTTATCATCAAAGACTCTTGATAGATTTATTTTTAAAGTTTGTATATCCATTTCTTGTTATTTAATTTAATTAAATTTGATATGACTTATTAAATAACTTCTTCCCAACCTTTTTTGATATTTTCGGCTATTTCGTCAGACATTAAATTAGTACCCGACTCTGCAAGCTCCTTCAAAAATCCTAATGCTTTAACCTTTAATCTCTTTTGCTAGAGCATCTAGTTTCTTGTTAAAGTCGGCATCAGTACCACCAAACGTTTTCTTTGCATCACTCACAATTTGCAAGAGTTTCTTTTTCCAAGCGTCAATTTCATCCATTTGGTTTGTGGTCATAGCTTTTGTCACCACACCTGTAGCTTTATTTACAACATCCTCAGTAACTAGTGTTGCAATAGAACTAACAACACTTACACTACCCATTAAACTAGCAGCAAAAGTACCCACACTACTCAATGTTTTTAGCACATTGCCACCCAAAGTAGTTTTAGAGTAAGGCGCTGTATGAGAAAGCAAATTAATTACACCTTCTTTAGTTTCTGGCATCACAATACTATTTATAAACACCAATTTTGCATTGTGTACTTTAGTTTTAAGATTGCTATCCAATGGCATCGCAGACAAATCTAACAAAGTATTATATTTTTCTACCATATGAGGGTATGAGTCATTTGCATCATACAGATTGGCAGAGATTTTATTATTTACCTCATCTAACGAAATTTTTACTTTTTCTTCTTTTGCCGTTGGTTGAGATTTAAGTAAACGATTCTTTATTATAATATTCAATTCACCTTCACTTATGTCAAATTTCTCTGCTTTTGCCCTTAACACAGCCATTTCGTCGTCTGTAATCTCGCCATTTTCAAGAACCATATTCAAAAGATTTTCTAACTCTTTTGGCAGACCACTATCACTTTTCTTAAAACTATCAAATAACCCCATATCAATTGTTTTTTATTATTTTTCTTCAACTGCTAGGTAATTTTGTCCTAAATAACTATTTACTATTTACAGCGTTTTAGAGATTCTTTTGCACTCTCAATTCTACGTTTTATCGACTCAATATTACGTTCATGACTTGCAGCCTTATCTATTTTACTTTTACGATAAGAAGCCTTGCTACTTGGAGAAGATGCACTCTTTATTAATTTTGCATAATATTCGTTGTCTTTTTTCTTTGCCTCTTTTTCTTTTAAAAGATCTGCTCTTAGATCAATAATTTGTTTTTTGTAATATTCCTTGCTCATAGTATTTTATTTTTATTTTAAGACTCTTTCTTTCATTATATAATTTTGCAATTTTTGGCCAATGGCTGGATTGCCATCTATATTGAGTGGATATTTGCCTAAGGCAATACAAATAGATTCAATGCACAAGAGCAGGTTTCATATCACCCACTCTATGCCTATTATCTCGCATGCCATTAAGAACTTCTTCTACAATAGGCGTGCAATATTTCTTCAAATAATCTGCAAAATGTGTTTCTTTATTTGCCATAAATGCACAACATGGTTAGATTATTTCCATACACCTTTTTTGCACCCATTCTTCTCGCATTCGGCATTGAATGCTGCTAGTGTTTTTTCGTCGTTAGATCCGCTTGTATAATATCTATCGCCATCTTCATCTGTATAGCATACTTGAGCATACAAACCAAATACGGTATCAAATTCTTTTTCGAGCGTTTTAATTTTCTTATTGCCTGCAATACTGATATCGCCACCCGATTCTGCTCTACGAACCGATGCTAAAGTTTTATCTCCGCTAAGTGGAGTTTTAGTTTTTTCGTTTCGCATATAACTGTAGTATAAGCCTAAACGCAAATACGGAAATTGTTTATTAAACTCTTTGCGTAGAGTATCTATCTTTTTATTTCCTGTAACTGAAATTTCAGTAGACTTTTTAGTTGTAGTCGCTTTAGCTACAACTTTCTTAGTAACTTTCTTAGTAGCTTTTTTAGTAGTAGTTGTTTTGCTAGCAGTTTTTTTCGATGCTGACTTTTTTGTTGCTGTTTTCTTTGCGATTGCCATAATATTGATTTTTAAGGGTTTTAAATAGTAGAGTCATCTGCAAAACTGCCTTTGCAGCTTTTGCTTTTGTAAACACGTAGAGTAGCACCAAATGCTTCTTTGAAGTTTGCTTTTAAAGTTTTTACTTTAAGATTACCGCTTAATTTAATTTCTGCCATAAATATGTAATTTTAAAGATTAAACATAACAAATTAAAAACTTGTACTGATTATGTATAATTTTACAAACATACGCAAACGTTATATACGTGTCAAAGTCCTTATTGGTCCTTATTTTTTTATTGTTTTAGTCCTTTTTACGTTTACAAAAAAATAAAAAACCTCGAGCCACATCACACAAGAGTGACTCGAGTAGAATATTGCGTATAAATCAACCAGATGCAATCTTACCATTTGACTTACAAATAATTACCTTTTATAATATGCAAAATTACTTGTTTCAGTACTTGCACCATCAATGATACAGGTAAAGTAGAAGTTAAAGGCACATGTATAAAAATGTGTTTTATAGATGGATTTTCACTTTCATACTTTAGGGCCTCATAATGCAACCTATTACAAACATACAGCCCACAAGAATTAGAAATTACTACTGGGAAACCTTGTTCCTTAAGAAAAATCAATAATTTTTTATTTACCAATGATGAAATATATGCAGTAGGACTATTCGTATCTATAACCTCTTCATTTGCCCAATAACCATCATTATCTGGTTTAGTAGCGTCCATTAAGTTTAGAGCAACCCTTTCTAATCTTATCACCTCACTTTTTGCCGCCTGACCTAGCATAACCACAAAATCTGGATTGTGTTTTCTAACCACATCACGAAACGCAATAGGTGTAATAGTAAAACTCACAGGAAGTCTTTCAATAATCAAATCCACAGGCAAATCATGAGCAGCAGCCAACAGTTCTGCTACTGCCCACGATGAATTCTCTGTATACTCAGCAAACGGTTCAAATCCAGTGACAAGTATCTTCATAATGTATAGATTTTTCCAAGATTTGATATTACATACCTTCTATTATAGCTTTCACAAAACACAAACAGTGTTTAAGTTGAGAGAAAATTCTATAAAATTAAGGTTCCTATTCAATTACAATAAACTCGGTTCTGCGGTTTTCTGAAGCCATAGGATCAGACTCATTCTTTAGTTGTGTACTGCCTAAACCTTTATACGATACACGACTAGAATCTACACCTCTTTCATTTACCAAGAAATCAACTGCAGCTTTTGCACGTGCTTCTGATAATTTTTGATTAAAATCAGCGTCACCTTCGGCAGAAGTATGACCTTGAATTTCCAACTTAATACCCTCGTTGTTGTTGATTACTTTTGCCAAATCGTGTAAAACAAATTTGGCACTTTCTGTTAAATCTGCTTTACCTTGAGCAAATTCTGCTGCATTAAAGTTTTTCTCTATTTCTGCAATTTGTTGAATGAATAGGGTATCTCGAACCACCACCACTTTTTCTACCTCTACTACTTTTTCTACCTCAACTACCTCTTTTTTATTGCCAAATAAAAAGAAAAGAAGTAATAATAGTAATACGATACCAGCTATAACACCCCAAATCCATGCTGGAATACCTTTTTTAACTGGCACAGGTGGCACATAACCATTAAGATATTCTAAACGGTAACCCCCTTTTTCTCCTTTTACTCCTTCTGTAAATTCTGCAATTTCAATGTCGTATTGTTTAGCATGATTTACAATGTTTTCAAACTTATCCTTTGGCCATAACTTTAAGAATATTACCTCAGAACCATCTTGAAGTTTAAGTCTTTCATCCTTTTCTCCAAACCAAAGACCTTGATTGGCTACATTTTTATTATACTCTGTTTCAGTTCTAAAAAGTGAATTCCATGTTCCTTTTGGTTGTAATTCCAATGGGAATGCTTTTTCTAAATCTTCTTTAGTTGCATGAGGATACATTATAAGATATGCGTTGACAATACCCAATGCTGTGCGGTTTTGAGCTTTACCGTAAACCCTTACTTTACTTGGCATAATTTATTGATTTTATATGTGATTAAATAAAGGAAACAAAGTTAACGCTTGCATAAATACGTGTCAAAGTCCTTTTTAGTCCTTATTTTGGCAGCGTTGAATAAGGTAACGGGGTAGAGATAATTTTTTTATAAACTTGCCGAATTGGCAAGAATATGTATATTTGTGATAGGATTATAATATACTATGTTTTCTGAGTCGTCGTCTTCTGCTTTTATACAGTCGGGGCCTATTTCTAATAAATGGTCCGAAATAACCCTTTTGCAAGTGCGATCGCGCAATGCGCTTTATACGGGTATTAGGCATGGTAGAAAGTTCCTTATCAAAGCCATAAAACCCGTGTATGGGGATGCTGTGGCTAGTCCATATGCTACGCAAAGCAAGGTGTCGCACGAAAAGGAATTTCGTTTGGGCATACTTTTAAATCATCCCCACATTATGAGTACCTACTCGTTAGAAGAAGTGGAAGATTTAGGATTATGTATTGTGGCAGAATGGATAGAGGGTGTTACGTTGGGGAAATGGTTATTGACCAAACCCTCGTTAGCTGCACGTCGTCGCGTGCTGATGCAGATTTTAGATGCACTAGCATACATTCATAGTTTGCAATTGGTGCACCACGATATTAAATTAGATAATATCATGATTACCACCAATGGTAGTAATGTAAAACTAATTGATTTTGGCCTTTCTAATACCGACGATACCGTACTTACCGAAAGCAACGATGTAAGAAAAGACATTGTGGGTGTAGGTAAACTCATGGGGCGTATGTTTCCGCATCGCTATCCACTCATTAAGCGTTGCTGTATGCAAGGGGCGTATGCGCACATTGGGGAGTTGCGTAAGGCTATTTTGCGTCGTAGTCAACTAGTAAAGTGGCTGTATGCGTTGCTATTAGTAGTGCTGGTTTTGTTGTGCGCTGCCTTAATAAACGACCGTGTTAAGGAGAAAGTAAAAAAACAAGAAATGCTAGCGTATGTCAAAAATCAGGTGGATATAGATATCAGTAAAATATATGCTCTAGTAGAGAGTAAAAATACATATGTAGATGCTTTCCAGGCGCTTGGCGCAATAGATGTCTTATCTAAACGCGATTCGCTTGTAAATTTGTATGCAGACGAACCTGCTTCTGCCATTTTTGTAGGTTCTGTTTGGGATCAATATTTTACATCTAAGTACAATACATTGCTAAAAGAGGTCTCTACCAACCGTACCAAGTGGCCGTATCCTTATTAATTTGATTATAAAACACCGGCTGCAACCTTGGGGTAGGTGCAGCCGATGAGTTAATTTATTGTTTCTTTAATTCATCAATAGATTTTTGCAGTTGGTTGATTTTTTCTAGCAATTCATCGTTGTTATCTGCTACCATTGCATCAACAAAGATGGAGTTTATAAATGACATGCCTATGATACCGCCAAAGATTAATAATAAGCAGAAATATAAACGAACCAATTCTGCCAATAAGGGTGCATGTCCATAATATGTTGATATTGTATTAGGAATTTCATACCATCCTTCTACTGTACAAATCTGAAAAACAGAATATATGGAGCGTAGTGGAGTTTCAAAATGTTCTGGGTCTGCTTCTTTAAACAAGCTACAATTAAGCAAACCAAAAACTACAATAATTACAAGGAAACTAAGCAAAATAGCATAAGATTCCTTAAGTGCCACTTGAAAGCCTTTTATTACCTTGGCAAAGTTTGGGAAGAAATGTAACATTCTGAAAATACGCAATACACGCAGCACTCTTAGCACTAATAACACAGACAAACTAGCCATATTATTAGGAATAAAGAAGGCAACAAGCGAAGGTATGGATAAAAAAACTAAAATGCCATCTAGTTTATTCCAGCCGTCTTTCCAATATCCGCGCCAACCTAACTCTGCTAATTTTACTAGCATTTCTACTATAAAAATGCAAGTACATAACACATCTAAACTATTTATTATCGGATTCTCAAATCCTTTAACTTGTAGATAGATTATAATGGCATTAATAAAGATGATAGATAATATAAATTTGTCTTGTAAAAAGATTCTTTTTAAGAATGGTATCATTGTATAGGAAGTGTCTTTTTGTGTACTTTTAAAAGTATATATAATAAACAAGTGGGCGTTCAAGCCCACTTGTTCTGAAAATTTTTCTTTGAAATTATTTTCCAGCAGCAGCAATAGTACTGCTGTTATCTGCCAATGCGCTATCGCTAGCGTTTGCAACTTGTACGCCAATACCATACATATCGGCAATTTTCTTTTCAAAGTTACCCACTTGCATGTTGCCAACAATTTTTAATTCGCCACCTTTAGCTCCTTCTGCACGGATAGATGCAAGTGTAGCTTCGTCATCAGCAAAACCAGCTTTGCAGCTTATGTTTTTGTACACGCGTAATGTTGCCCCAAAAGCTTTTTTAAACTCTGCTTTAAGGGTTTTTACTTTCATGTTTCCTGTTAATTTAATTTCTGCCATAAGTTTAAATTTTTAAAGTGAATATAAAATATAGATTAATAAATGATTATTTCCAAACTTTTACTGTTTTAGCGTGTAGATAGTTATAATGCAAGGTCTTATATGCCAAAGAAGCGTTTAAGTTTATTTTTTAAGCTTCCTTTTGCTTTGCGAGCGTTTGCCATGCGAGCAGCTGCTTCTTTACCAGCTTTAGTGCGTTGGTCTAATTGTCCATCTGCACGGCGACCTGCTGTAGAAGATTTTTTTATGGTAGCTTTTTTAGCTGCCTTATTTTGTGCTTCACGTGCTTTTTTTGCACGTGCTACCATTTCTTTATACTCTTTGGTACGTTTATCTACCTTGCCCGATGCTGTTTTTTGTATAGCCATAGTTGTATAGTTGCTTAAGGTTATTCTTCAATAATTAAATCTTCCTCTTCGTTTACATATTCGTCAAGGATGTTCTCTGCAGCATCTTCGTCAACTCCTAAAATATCTGCAAATGCAAAGAAGTTCTCAATTTCGTCGGTAGACAAGAAAGCATCTGCACACAACATTTGTAAACAAAGAACCAAGATTCCTTCTTTTTCAGAAGCATTTACTTTTTTAGCAGCATCCTTCAACGCAACATCTAAATCGTCTTCAGATAGGTTTTCAACCAAAGCAATAGCAGCTTCTAAATCTGCTTTTAGGCTTTTAATGCCTAGCTCTTCACCAATTTCGCCAACAAGTTCTTGTTCGAACTCGTTGTACTCTCCGTCTGCCCACACAGCAGCTGCTAGGAATGTAGCTAATATTTTTGATTCTGTTTTCATTACTGTATTCTATTAAATTAAGGTTCTTATTCAATTACAATAAACTCGGTTCTGCGGTTTTCTGGTGCCATAGGGTTATCTGCAATTTTTGGCATAGAACTACCTAGACCTTCGTAAGAAAGACGATTAATATCTATTCCTTTTTGTTCCACTAAGAAATCTACAGCGGCTTTTGCGCGTGCTTCTGACAATTTTTGATTGTAGGCAGCATCACCTTCGGCAGATGTGTGTCCTTGAATTTTTAGTTTCACTTCAGGATTTTTATTCATCACTTTGGCTAAATCGTGTAAAACAAATTTTGCGTCTTCTGCCAAATCTGCCTTGCCTTGTTCAAATTTTGCTGCATTGAAGTTTTTCTCAATCTCTTCAATTTCTTTCATGTAAACGGTATCTCTAACAATCACAACCTTTTCTACTTCAACAATTTTCTCGATTGTTTGGGGTTGTGGTTCAGATTTTCCCAACAATAACCACAATAGAATAGCGATTGCAGCAAGACCAATCAAAATCCACAACCAGATAGGTGATTTTTTGGTGGCAACCACAGGTGGTACATAACCATTCAAATATTCTAGACGATAACCCCCTTTTACTCCTTTTTCGCCTTGTTCAAATTTTGCTACCTCAATACCATACATACTAGCATGGCTGACCATATCTTCGAATGCTTCTTTGGGCCATAATTTTAACAAGATATATTCTTTGCCGTCTTGCAATTTTAACCTTTCATCGCTTTCTGAAAACCAAAGACCTTGGTTGGAAACATCTTTCTTCCATTCTTCGGGTGTGCGAAACAATGATTTAAAATCTTTCATTCCAGATGCACGCTTCAATAACTCACTGCTTGGGAAAGCCTTGTCTAAATCTTCTTTGGTTGCATGTGGATACATTACAAGATAGGCATTAATAATACCCAATACAGTACGGTTTTGAGCTTTACCGTAAACTCTTACTTTACTTGGCATAATTTATTGATTTGATATGTGATTATTTTTTCTTTCCAAAGATGGTTTTTAAAATAGTTCCACCTATTTTACGTTCTAGTCCTTGTTTGGTAGTAGGAATTCCAACTTTTCTCGCTACTTTATTTTTAAACCCCGAAATGCCTATCGCTCGTTTAAGCGAAAAACTTAATCCTGGAATTTTTGCCATTTTTTTTCTGTTGTTAAATTGTTTTGACAAAACTAACGTTTTCGGTAATACTAGTCAAAGTCCTTGTTAGTCCTTATTTTTTTACTATTTAATCCAAATTGCTATAAAAGCGTTTGTGGTTAGTAGGTAGATATAAAAATATGGACTAATTGATGCTGTATTTTGTTCTGTAATAAAAGGTAGTGGGAACAACAGCTTCTACTTCTATCCATAAGTAGTTGCTGTATCTCATGCGTTCGTTTTCAAATGCAAGGTAGATGGTTTTTGCGCCTTTTGTGGCAATGCGCCCGTTGCATGACTGTGTGCCGATGGTTGAATAATCTACGTCGTAATTTAGATTTGATGCAGAATTAGTTCCATCCTGAAACTGCTTTGCTTGAGATTTATTACGGAATACATACATATTGCAGTAGGCATCTTCGTCTCTAATAGGACGATTGTCATCTAATAGTGTATTTAACAATCCATTGCTGCTACTTTTTTCGTAAATAGGTAGCCCCAAAAACTTGATGCGTTTGTAGGAACGAGTAAGATTATCGTGGAACTTACCATCTTCGGAACGACTGCTTTCGCTGGTGGCTATACGCATGGTGTAAAGAATGTCTGTGGTACCTGCTGGAATTTGAATAGCAACCACAGCCTTGGCGTTGCCAGAAAATGCTGCTTTGATTTGTCCGCGCAAGGTAAATTTACGCGGTTCTTCAAAACATTTACGCATTTTAACCCCAGGAACTGCTATAGCGCCAATATCTCCTTTATTACATTCTACCTTTTCTGATTTTATGGCGGGTCGATAGGATGGGCTGGATGAGGTGGCAGGGTTAATACCTAAAGATACGGTGGCATATTGTTTCCCTTTGGGTGTAATTTCTAGCAAATAAATCCCCGTGTTTGCAATGGTTAGAGAGTCTGAAATTTTACTTCTTTGATACGATTTGATAAGCCTATCAGTATCACTATTGTAGAATTTTGTTGAAAGGGTAGAGGAAGCATCTACTTTGATGTACACTTTTTCTCCTTTGTTAAGATATACTGGATAGTAAGTTCGCTCGGTAAGTAGTTGCTCGTGTACATTAACCAAATGAATTTCTTTTATTTGTAACATCCATTTTTCAGAACATTGCGCAATGCGTTCTTGACATGCTTTTATGCAATTTTTTAGTGAATCGCAATGTTGCATGGTGGCAACATTCATTCCTTCGTCGTTATAATTGTATTCTAGCTCTTGGGCTTTGGTTTGTAACGTTAAAATAGCTTCGTGCGTGGGTGCTATGCTTATCTGTCTGGATAATAATTCAACTTCTTGCATTGCAGCTAGTGCTTTGTTGTAACGATACGCCTCTCTATCCGATAGTTTAACGCCCGTGTTTGTATTTTCTGTATTTACAGTACAACTATGTAAGGCAATAGTTGCCAAGAAAATGATTAAGTATTTTGTTGTTTTCATATTATTGAACAGTGTTGAATACATGGTTTAGTTCCTCGCACATATTTTCGTATCTATAATAATTGGGGTAAGTATCTCCGTATTTGTGATTGTTTACATTTTTTAGAAACCAGATGCTTTTTTGGTTGATAAATTGCTGCGCCTCTGCATGTTTTCCTTTTTGGAGCATCTCAATAATGACGTCGCTCATATAGGAAAAGTAATCGGGGGCATTGCCAGGATAGTCAGTATTCTTATAGGAGCGTGTATGATACTCCCATGCTTCGTCGTATCTGCCATTTTTAAGTAAGGCATAGTATATTATTTTGGCGTATTTTTTTGTGTATTCGGCATTTTTGTAAATTGCAGTAAATTGTACGTCAGACATAGAACAGTGTCCTGTAATGTGTTCAAATACATAAATAGCTCTATCCAAATTATCAATGGATATATATTCTTCAATCAATAGCCCCCCATAATGACGAGAATCGTTATCATCGTTCATTTTTTTTAGGTGTAATTCTGCTTCTGTTAAGTTGCCTGTCTTTAATGCTTCTTCAAACTTTTCGTTCACAGATTCCACGTTACATGCTGATAACATAATGATGGCAATAGCAAACACATATAGGTGTCTCCATGCGTTATGGGTAGAAGTGGTTGTAATCATTGTTTTAAGGTTCTCCGTACTAAATTAACTATCTTTTACAAAGATAACGTGTGCAGAGATGCGTGTCAAAGTTCTTGTTAGTCCTTGTTGTGCAAGAGCAAGAGCAAAAAAAATACCGCACAAGCGTGCGGTAATCGTGTATAATGCTTTTATGGAGAAAGCTTGTTTTATTATTTCTGATTAATGCAAACCTTTAATATTCCTTTCTTTGCGCCTGCAACGTAAGAGGTAGGTTCTTCGCCATCACGTAGTAGGTTGTCTAGATACATAGGGTGACCTTCTAAAAAGCACATGGCTTGAAAGGTGTCGCCTATTTGTAGTTTGGCGTTGTGGCTTTGAGTAACCATGTAGGTGTTTTGCCCCAAATATTTAAAGGTGCATCGTCTGTTGGGTAGCCAGCTAACTTCTACTTCTTGTCCTGCAATAAGTGCTTCGGACCGAACGCCGGAACCATTAAAATCGTTGCTTTCTTCGTCTTCGCACATTTTAAGGTGGTTTAAGTAGGCTTCCCAATCGTTGTGTCCTAAAAATTTAGAAAGTAGGCAGAGGGTAGAGCGGCGGGTAGTGTCGGCGCCGTCAATATAACCCCATAGCCTTTTTAGGGTAGTTGGTGAAATGCTCTCGTGGAGTCTTTCCCAAATAACGCCCGATAAGAATTCAAAATCGTAAGGAGTTTTAATTTGACGT
>JAFOFC010000009.1 GCA_017387515.1 Paludibacteraceae bacterium | reverse complement strand
TTATTGTTATCTTTGCACGTTATATCAATCAACGCATTATGAGTAACCTAAGATTCCAAGTGGTAAGCGAGGCATTCAAGAAAAAGCCCCTTGCTGTAGCGCCACAAGACGTGGCAACATCTACTTACTATGGCAAAAACGTATTTGGTCGTAACCAAATGGCCCAGTATTTGTCAAAGCAGGTAATGCAGCAAATTTGCGCTTCTATTGATAATGGCGAACCCTTGGGTCGTGAAATTGCCGATGATGTGGCCGAAGGAATGAAAAAATGGGCTATGGATATGGGCGCTACCCACTATACCCACTGGTTTCAACCCCTTACCGAAGGTACTGCCGAAAAACACGACTCGTTTATAGAGTACAAAGGGGCTCCTGGTGGTGAGATTATCGAAAAATTTTCGGGCAAAATTTTGATTCAACAAGAACCCGATGCGTCTAGTTTTCCCAATGGAGGTATTCGTAATACTTTCGAGGCGCGTGGATATACCGCATGGGACCCATCGTCGCCTGCTTTTGTGGTAGACGATACCTTGTGCATCCCTACCGTGTTTGTATCGTACACGGGCGAGGCGCTCGACTATAAAACCCCGTTGTTAAAGTCTATTCATGCGGTTAACACCGCTGCCAAAGCCGTATGCCAATATTTTGACGCATCGGTTAAAAATGTTACCACCTTTTTGGGTTGGGAGCAAGAATACTTTTTGGTTGACGAAGGCTTGTATGCAGCTCGTCCCGACTTGCTGTTAACGGGTCGTACGTTGTTGGGCCATGAATCGGCTAAAAATCAACAATTAGAAGACCACTATTTTGGTGCTATTCCTGCTCGTGTTCAGGCTTTTATGAAAGAGCTGGAGTACGAATCGTATAAATATGCCATTCCTTGCAAAACCCGTCATAACGAGGTGGCACCCAACCAATTTGAAATTGCGCCTATTTTTGGCGAAATGAACTTGGCCATCGACCAAAACTTGCTACTAATGTCGCTTATGAACCGCATTGCACGCAAGCATGGGTTCCGTGTGTTGTTGCACGAAAAACCTTTTGCAGGTATTAATGGTTCGGGCAAACACTGCAACTGGTCGTTGGGTACCGATACGGGTGTAGGCTTGTTTACCCCAGGTAAAACCGCTGCAGAGAATTTGCAGTTTATTACCTTCTTGGTAAATGCTTTGATGGCCGTTTACAAAAACAATGCCTTGCTAAAGGCGTCTATTATGACGGCACAAAATGCACATCGTTTGGGAGCCAACGAGGCACCTCCTGCTATAATTTCGGCTTTCTTGGGATCGCAATTAAGCGCTGTGTTAGATAAACTAGAAAATAGCAGCAGCGACGAGGCTATTTTGCTAGATGACAAGAAAAAAATGCACTTGGGTGTGGCGCACATTCCCGAAGTGTTGCTAGATAATACCGACCGCAATCGTACCTCGCCTTTTGCCTTTACGGGCAACCGTTTTGAGTTCCGTGCTGTGGGCTCGTCGGCCAACTGTGCATCGGCTATGATTGCCCTTAATGCCGTTATGGCCGATCAATTGATGGCGTTTAAATCGTCGGTTGATGCTAAAGTAGCCCAAGGTCAAACTACCCAAAGTGCTATTTTTGAGGTATTAAAAGAATACATCAAGGCTTCTAAGGCCATTCGTTTTGATGGCAACGGCTATAGCGATGCGTGGAAACAAGAGGCTAAAACACGTGGTTTGGATTGCGAAACCAGTGTGCCCCTTATTTACGACGCTTATACCATCCAACCAAGCGTAGATTTGTTTGCGCGTACGGGCGTGTTTACCGAAAAAGAACTAGAGGCCCGCAACGAAGTAAAATGGGATACCTATACCAAAAAGATACAAATTGAGGCACGCATTTTGGGCGATTTGTCGTTAAATCACATCATCCCTGTGGCTACTCGCTACCAATCGATGTTGCTAGACAATGTGTACAAAATGCAACAAGTGTACAGTCCTGAGTTGGCGGCCGAACTAAGCAAACACAACAAAGATTTAATTGAGCGTTTGGCTAATCATATTTCGCAAATTACCCTTGCTGTACAAAAAATGGTAGCGGCGCGCAAAACCGCCAATAAGCTAGAAAACGAACGCGAAAAAGCCTTGGCTTACGAGGGCACTGTGCTTCCTTATTTTGATACCATTCGTTACCATGCAGACGAGTTGGAATTGATAGTAGACGACGATTTGTGGAGCCTGCCTAAATATCGCGAGATGTTATTTATCCGCTAATTTTTTTGGTGCACTTTTATAGAAATTCATTTATTTGTATTATCTTTGCACCGCTTGATAGCAACGGGCTCATAGCTCAGTCGGTTAGAGCATCGGACTCATAACCCGCAGGTCCTTGGTTCAAGTCCAAGTGGGCCCACCTAAAAACCGCTAACGCGATGTTAGCGGTTTTTGTTTTTTTATGTGCCAACTTGTGCAAATATTTGTATTTTTTTATTTGGTATATCATGATTATTTCTGTACTTTCGCAATCGTTATGAAAGTAATTACAAGTTTTAAGCAATACGAAGCAAAAGACTCGGCTGTGGCCATTGGTTTTTTTGACGGTGTGCATAAGGGACATGCCACGTTGCTTCAATATTTAACTCAACAGGCTAAAGCACGCGGTTTGCAATCGGTAGTGATTACCTTTGCTAAACATCCTCGCGAAACCTTGGGCGCTAGCTATGTACCTAAGTTGTTAACCATATCTGATGAGCGCATTGCTTTGTTAGAAAAACAAGGCATTGATGTGTGCATTGTTGTAGAAGCAACCAAAGATTTGTTTGAATTGTCGTCTCGTTATTTTATGCAACACTACTTGGTAGAGCAGTTGCAAACTAAATACCTTTTGGTAGGTTACGACCATCACTTTGGCAACGACCGCGAAAACGGCTACGATTACTACAAGCAATTGGGCGGAAAGTGTGGCGTTGAGGTAGAAAAAGCATCGCTTTTCCAACTTAACGACCTAAATGTAAGTTCGTCGTTGGTAAGAAAGGCGTTGGTAGATGGTCAACCCAAGCAAGCTATTAACTATTTGGGCTATCCTTATTTTATTAATGGTACGGTAGTTTCGGGCCAAAAAGTGGGTAGAACCATTGGTTTCCCTACCGCAAATGTGGCGATTAACGATGTTCGCAAATTATTGCCTAAACACGGGGTATATGCAGTACGTTGTAGGTTAGATAACGATGATACCATTTACAATGGTATGTTGTACATTGGCGAGCGTCCTACGTTTGTTACCCGCGCTGTGGCCAAAAGCATAGAAGTTCACTTGTTCAATTTCACGGGCGATATTTATCACCGCAAAATTAGGGTGGAATTCTTAGAATATGTGCGCGACGAGGCTCGTTTTGACACTCCAGAAAGCTTGGCACGCCAATTACAAATAGATAGCGAAGAATTGCAAGCTTGGTTTAAACAACAAAAGTTCTAATTAAAATGATAGAACCCTTTAATCGGTCCTTAAGCATATTGGGGGCCGATTTTTTTTTGCTTCTGCACTCACTTAATCGCAACTTTACTCAATGCTTCGCATCTCGTGTTTTTTGGCTGCGCCTCGGCATAGTCAAGTAAACTTGCCTCTGCACTCGGCTTGCACAAAAAATCTCCTTTCTCCTTTCTCATTTCTCCTTTATTTATATTACATTTGTAGTTTGACAACAATTAAGTATGCGTAACGGTAATAACATAAGTTTCTTTCAGCGTATCCGCATGAAATACAAGGTGTCGGTGCTTAACGAGAATACCCTAGAAGAGGTAATTCATTGGCGCGTATCGGCATTACGCTTTGTGTTTTGGTGCGTTACTTTGCTGATGGTGGTTTTGGCTTTATTTTCTACCCTTATTTTAACTACGCCTTTGCGCGATTTGTTGCCCGAGAACGTAGATGTAGGTTTGCGTAAAGAGGTGGTAAGGCAAGCCATTGTAATGGACTCGTTGGTAGACGAGGTAAGTGCGCGTCAAGCCTATATTAGTACGTTCCGCAACGTAGTAATGGGCAATATAGCCATTACCGATACTACTTTATTGTCGGATTCTGTGTTGGCTCGCAAGCGCGACGAGATGTTGATAGAAAAATCAGAAAAAGAGCAACTCTTTTGCGAGAACTTTGAGCAGGCCGAACAATACAACTTGGCATCGGCTAGCCAAGAAACGGCTACTAATACCATTGTATTTATGAACCCTGTAAAGGGAATTGTTATAGACTCTTTCTCTGTGGTTAAGAATCATTTAGGCATAGATATTCAGAGCGATGCCAATTCTCCGGTTTTGTCGGCTTACCAAGGAGTGGTTTTATTTGCCGGCTATAACCCGCAAGAAGGATATATTGTGCAAATTATTCACCCCAATCAGTATATTTCTGTATACAAAGGTGCCGAAATGGTGTATAAAAAATCGGGCGATATTGTTAAAACGGGAGAGGTGATTGCTGCCATGGGCAATGATAAGCCTAATTGTATGTTGCATTTTGAACTATGGAGTGGCATGCAGGCGTTGAATCCCTCACAATACATTGTACTAGAATGAGAAGAATAGCTATATTAGGGTCTACAGGTTCTATAGGAACACAAGCGTTAGATGTTATTGCGGCAAATCCTACGTTGTTTGAATTGTTTGCCATAACAGGGCATAGCAATGTGGCTTTGTTGGCAGAGCAGGCACGTCGTTTTAAGCCCAATATGGTAATTATTACGGACGATAGCAAATACCTTGAATTAAAAGAAAGCATAAGCGATTTAGACGATGTAAAGGTGTTTGCAGGCATGCAATCGGTATGCGATATGGTGGCTATGTCGTCGGTAGATATGGTGCTTACCTCTATGGTGGGCTATGCTGGTTTGCAACCTACCATTGCTGCTGTTAAGGCAGGTAAAACCATCGCATTGGCTAATAAAGAAACGTTGGTGGTGGCGGGCGAACTAATTTGTTCGCTGGCAGAACAGTATCGTAGTGCTATTCTGCCCGTAGATTCTGAACATTCTGCTATTTTTCAATGTTTGGCTGGCGAGCAAGATAAAAGCATCGAGAAATTATTGCTAACGGCATCGGGTGGTCCGTTCCGTACCTTTAGTTTAGAGCAGTTGGCGCACGTTACTAAGGTAGACGCACTTAAACATCCCAACTGGGACATGGGTGCAAAAATTACCATCGATTCGGCCAGCATGATGAACAAAGGCTTTGAGGTAATCGAGGCCAAATGGCTTTTTGGGGTGCAAAAAGAGCAAATAGACGTGGTAGTGCATCCGCAGTCTATTGTGCATTCTATGGTGCAATTTACCGATGGCTCCATCAAGGCGCAGCTAGGCATGCCCGATATGCGCTTGCCCATTCAATATGCTTTTGCATACCCTAACAGGTTGCCTAATAACTACGATAGGGTTGACTTTACCCAACTTTCTACCCTTACTTTTGAAAAACCCGATACCAATAAGTTCCGCAATTTGGCGTTTGCCTACGATGCCATGGATAAAGGCGGTAATATGCCTTGTATACTTAATGCGGCTAACGAGGTAGTCGTGCACGCTTTTTTGCACGATAAGATTGGTTTCTTGCAAATGAGCGATATCATCGAATGGGCGATGATGACCATGCCATTTGTTGCAGAACCTTCTTACGATGATTATGTTGCTTGCGATGCGCTTGTCAGAGAAAAAGTGGCTCAAAAAATTGGTTGATAAATATGATTCAAATACTTCAGTTTGTAGGAGCGTTATCGCTCATGGTAATTATACACGAATTTGGCCATTACATTACCGCTAGGATGTTTGGGGTTCGTGTAGAAAAATTTTATTTGTTTTTTAATCCTGGTTTTACGCTTTTTAAGTACACATCAAAAAAATCGGGTACCGAATACGGCATAGGTTGGTTGCCTTTTGGGGGATATGTTAAATTGTCGGGTATGATAGACGAGTCGCTCGATACAAAACAACTAGCAAGCGAGGTTCAACCTTGGGAGTTTCGTGCCAAGCCCGCTTGGCAACGTTTAATCATCATGGCAGCTGGGGTCTTTATGAACTTTTTAACAGCGGTAGTGGTATCGGCCATGTTGCTGTTTGCCTATGGCGATCGCTATGTAGCCTTAAACGATGCCAAGTACGGCATGGAGTTTTCTCAGGTGGCTCAAAAATACGGTTTTGTAAATGGTGATATTTTACTTATGGCCGATGAAAAGCCGTTAGAGTCGTTAGACATGGAAACCATGCGTGTTATTTTTGACGCCAAGCAAATAACGGTATTGCGGGCGGGTGATACGTTGCAAATTCCTGTAAATGAGTCTTTAAAATTGGATTTGATAGAATCGCAACAAGGTTTTGCCTCGTTCCGTTGTCCTTTTGTGATAGAAAAGGTGGGCGATATGACCCCTGCTCAACTGGCAGGTTTGCAAGATGGCGATAGCATAGTGGCGATGGCAGGTACTCCTATTTTTACGCATGCCGATGCTAGTGTTATTCTAAAAGCACATAGGTTGCAACCTATGTCGTTGCAGTATTATCGTGCTGGTAACTTGTGTACTACCACCATAACGCCCGATTCTGCAGGTTTGTTAGGGGTGTATCTAACTCCATATTCAAAACTATTGCCTGTTACTCAGGTAAACTACGGTTTCTTTGAATCGTTCCCTTTGGGCTTGGAACGTGGAGTAGGGATGTTTACCGGTTATGCTGACGATTTTAAAGTAGTGTTTACTCCACAAGGTGCCAGCAGTATAGGCGGTTTTGGAACGTTAGCCAGTCTGTTCCCCGATTCTTTTTCGGCGCAATATTTTTGGACCTTGATTGCTTATATGTCGGTGGTGTTGGCCTTTATGAACTTATTGCCCATTCCAGGCTTAGATGGCGGTCACATTCTATTCTTACTGATAGAATGCATCCGTCGCAAACCCCTTAGCCAAAAGTTTATGGTAAAGGCCCAAATTGCAGGCATGATTTTACTTTTTGCCCTTCTGTTCTACGCCAACGGCATGGACCTAATCCGCTGGCTAGGGTAAATCTATTTTTCTTGGTGCAAATACGCCTTACTAGGAGCGCTTTCGTTGTGAAGGCGGTCAAAGGCGGTAACTACATATTGCAAACAAAGCGGTTGAATGCCCTCGCCCTGTGGTAGAGGGCATTGTTTTTGGGTAGTAACGCAAATTAGTTTGCTCATATCGGTAATGTCAACGGGAATGGAGGGGTCAAAGGCATAGACGGCGTAGTACCAAACCTTATCGGTTTCTTTCTTGCCTTCTACAGCATCCCATTTTAGCAAGGGTTCTTCGCCCATTAAATCCATGTAAACGTAGTGTGGTTTGTTGGGAGCAATGCTATCTATGTGTGCAAAGGTAGGCGCAAAGGCTACTTGTGTGTAATACTGAGTGGTAAGGGTGTCGCGCATGCCGTGCTTGTTAATTAGCAGGTTGTCGCCTGTAAAAAAGCAGTTGCCACCAATGCGTTCATCGCCTAATGTAAGGTCTAACTTCTTTTTGATTTGCCCAACGCTACGGTCTACGCTTTGGCCAATGTATAGTTGCGTATTTGCCCCTTTGTTTTCTCTCCACCAATATAGTAGCGTGGTGTAGTTGGCTGCAGGATGGCCAATTTCCCAATACAGTTGGGGGATAACGTAATCTATCCAACCCTCGTTTATCCACAGTTGGGTGTCGGCATACAAATCGTCGTAGTTAGAAAGGCCATTGGTATCGCTACCATTTTCGTCTTGTTTTTTGTTGCGATAAATGCCAAAGGGACTAATGCCAAAACGCACCCATGGTTTGGTTGCCTTGATGGTATCGCTTAGCATCTTTACCAAGGTATTTACGTTGTTTCTGCGCCATTCTGCCAGTTGGTTCAGTTGGTCAAACCCATCGGCTTTAGCAAAACGTTTGTAAGTATCGGTATCTTGGAATTTTAACCCTTTAAGGGGATAGGGGTAAAAGTAGTCGTCCATGTGCAGGGCGTCAATGTCGTAACGGGTAACAATGTCTTTTACCACGTCCACAATAAATTGGCGGTTTTGCGGAAATCCGGGGTTAAACAGCAGCTGATTGCCGTACGATACATACAGGTACCTATTTTGGTAGTATCGGTTATTTTCTGCTAGTTTGTTTTTCTTATTGGTGTTGGCTCTATACGGGTTAATCCAGGCATGAAACTCCATGCAACGTTGGTGGCATTGCTCAACTAAAAAAGCCATGGGGTCAAAATCACCCTCGGGCGCTTGCCCTTGGGTGCCTGTAAGGAATCTGCTCCATGGTTCTAGTTGGGATGCGTAAAAAGCATCGCCTTCGGGTCTAACTTGGTAGATAATGGTATTAAAGCCCATTTCTTTGTAGGCATCTAGTTGGTGGCATAGCGTATCTTTTAACTGCTCTACCGATAAGTTGCGGTAGTAGCTGTTAAAGACCGTAGGCATCCACACCCCCCTAAACTCATGCTTAGGTGATGGCTCTTGCGCCCACAATGCCAGGCAAGCTACCATTACAATCCATAAAAACCCTATTCGTTTCATACTTTAAACTCCTAACTCCTAACTCCTAACTCCTCTATTGCTTTGTTTAGGCGGCGCAAGGTTTCTTCTTTGCCAATAATAGCGGTAATGTCAAACATATGGGGGCCCTTGCCTTCGCCTACAATGCAAAGACGGAACGCATTCATAATGTTGCCCATGTGCAAGCCGTTTTCGGTAATCCATGCCATTACTACTTGCTCGCTGTTGGCAGCGCTAAAGTCTTCAATGCCTTCCAAAACGGCAGCAAGTGCTTGCATGTCGGCAGCCGAGGTAGCTTTCCAACGTTTTTGTACGGTTTTGGCATCGTATTCGGTAGGGGCTTCAAAGAAGAACTTAATTTGGTTCCAAAAATCGCTAATAAAGTTGCAACGCACTTTGGTCATGCCTACTACAGCGGCTAGGGTAGCTAGGTCGGTGTTAATGCCTTTTTCTACAAGGGTAGGCATGAGTAGGGTGGCCAATTCTTCGTCGCTTTTGCGAATCAAGTATTCGTGGTTGAACCATTTTCCTTTTTCGTAATCAAATTTAGCACCGCTTTTGCTTACGCGCTCTAGCGAGAAGGCTTCAATTAACTCGTCCATGCTAAAGAACTCTTGGTCGGTTTCGGCATGCCAGCCCAATAGCGCCAAAAAGTTAACCACGGCTTCGGGAAAATAACCTGCCTCGCGGTAACCCGACGATTTGTCACCTGTTTTAGGGTCAACCCAATCCAAGGGGAATACAGGGAAACCTAGTCGGTCGCCATCGCGTTTGCTTAGTTTGCCATTGCCATCGGGTTTAAGTAGCAAAGGTAGGTGGGCAAATTGAGGCATGCTGTCTTCCCATCCTAGGTATTTATACAATAATACGTGCAATGGGGCAGAGGGCAACCATTCTTCGCCACGAATAACGTGCGATATTTCCATCAAATGGTCGTCTACAATGTTGGCCATGTGATAGGTAGGCAAATTGTCGGCCGATTTGTACAATACCTTATCGTCCAAAATAGACGAATTGATAACTACCTCACCTCTAATAAGGTCGTTTACGGTAATATCAATACCAGGTTCAATTTTAATACGTACCACGTACACCTCGCCAGCGGCAATGCGGGCTTCTACTTCTTCTTTAGAAAGGGTAAGCGAGTTTTTCATCATGCCACGTGTTTTGGCATCGTATTGAAAATTGGGTATTTCTTGGCGTTTAGCATCCAACTCGGCAGGGGTGTCAAAGGCAATGTATGCCAAACCATCGTTTAAAAGTTGGTCTACGTATTGGCGATAAATGGCTTTGCGTTCGCTTTGGCGGCAGGTTGCCAAACCATCTTGGCCAATGCCTTCGTCAAATTGAATGCCTAACCAATTTAGCGATTCAATGATGTAAGCTTCGGCACCGGGTACAAAGCGACCCGAGTCGGTATCTTCAATACGCAAAATCATTTTACCACCTTGTTTTTTAGCAAATAGGTAGTTATAAAGGGCAGTACGCACACCACCAATGTGTAGCGCACCAGTAGGGCTAGGGGCAAAACGCACCCTTACGTTTGTGTTGCTCATATTCGTTATTTTAGTTTGTTTTCTATTTCTGTTTCGTTTAGGCAATAGGCCAATGCCTTGCCACTGGGGCTATAGGTGGCATCTTGGCAGGTGGCTAACTGCTCCAACATAAGTTGCATTTCCATGGCAGTTAGTTCTTTGCCTGCTTTGATGGCCGATTTTTCGGCGATGCTTTGCGCTACCCATTGCTTTTGTTGCTGTTTACCCGCTGTTACGTCGGTTTGTAGCAGGGCCATGGTATCTAGTACCGCTTCGGCGGGATTGCTGTCGCCTAATCCTTCGGGTATAGCCGTAATTTGGTAGGCTGTTTTGCCAAAAGGTTCAAATGCAAAGCCAATGGCTACTAATTCATCTTGTACCTGTGTAAAAAGGCTGTTTTCTTGGGCAGAAAATTCCAATACCTCTGGAAACAAAAGGGGCATGCTGTAGCGTTCTGCTTTTTCCATGCGTTTTAGGTATTGCTCAAACAAGATACGGGCATGCAAACGGTGTTGATGATATACCTTTATCCCTTGTTGGGTAAAGGCTACTATGTACTTGCGTTTCCACTGTACAGCCTTGTAGTTCTCGGTCTCAGTAGGAATCTCCCACTTTTCGGTCCCTGAGCTTGTCGACGTGTTGTTGACCGATAGGGAAAAAGGGCCCGAAAAAGCATCCTCTTCTGCCTTGTTTACCCCGTTGCTTTCTTTTTGTTGATACAAGTCTTCCCAATGGTCTGATGGCTTTTTAGAGGTATAACCGCTGCTTTTAAAGGGGTTGTACGATGGATCAAAGGTTACCCTTGGTGTTTGAGGTTGGCTAGTATTGGCCGTCTGAATGGCGGGAATAAAAGGTGCATCGTCTTGGTCAAAGTCGATGGTGGGAATGGAATTTGATTTCCCCAAGGTTTCGCGCACTACAGCCGATAAAATAGGGAAAATGGCTTTTTCATCTTCAAAACGAACCTCGGTTTTGGTAGGGTGGATGTTTACATCAATTTTTCCAGGCTCTACATCAAAATAAATAAAGTAAGGTGCCCTAGCATCGCTGGGAATTAACTTTTCGTAGGCCATTTGAATGGCTTTATTAAAGTAAGGATGCTGAATGTAGCGATGGTTAACAAAGAAAAATTGTGTTGCTCCACGTTTAATGGCCGATTCGGGCGTGCCAACGTACCCCGTAATGGTGCCCAATATGGTTTCTACCTGTACCGATAGTAATTTGCCATCTAGTTTTTTGCCAAAAAGCGATAAAATTCGTTGGTGGGTATTTTCGGGCATCAGTTGGTATATAACTTGCCCGTTATGGTGCAGCGAAAATTGCAAGGTAGGATGTGCCAAGGTAATTTGTTCTACTACCTGCAAAATGTTTCTAAACTCGCTTTCGTTCGATTTTAAAAATTTACGTCTAGCAGGGATGTTGTAAAACAAATCGCGCACAGCAATGTTGGTTCCTTTGCTGCATCCTATTAATTCTTGGCTTTCTAACGTGCCACCCGATAGGCATACACAAGATCCTAACTCGTCTTGCTGACGTTTGGTGCGCAACTCTACGTGCGCTACGGCCGCTATCGAGGCCAATGCTTCGCCCCTAAAACCCATGGTTGATAAAGCAAAAAGATCTTCGGCTTTACGTATCTTAGAGGTGGCATGGGGTAAAAAAGCAGTAACGGCATCGTCGGCAGACATGCCGATGCCGTTGTCTATTACTTGGATCAGGGTTCTCCCTGCATCCTTAATGTGTATGTCTATTTGTGTACTGCCAGCATCAATGGCATTCTCTACCAATTCTTTTACTACCGATGCGGGGCGTTGTACCACTTCGCCAGCGGCAATTTGATTGGCAACTACTTCGGGCAGTACCTGTATGCAGCGATTATCCGACATAGTTGTTGTATAACATATATCCTACAAAGAAAAGGATAGCAACAATAAGACTTAAACGTATTTTGGCGTTTTTACGTTCTTTAGCGTCCTCTATATTGGCCATAAATTTGCCACGAATGCGTTGCTCGTATCCGCGGTTGTTATCTGCTGCTTTCTCTTGCTCTAGGCCTAGTTCTTTACGCACGCGCTCTTCCGACTGGGCTAAACGTTCTTTGTGCTCGTCGTAGTAACGTGGCTTTAGCTGAAAAGGCCTGGGTTTACGTTGGTTAAAAAAAGGTATGTTAAGTCCCATAGTTATTGCTTAATTTCTACCCATACAGGGCAATGATCAGAATGTACCACCTCTTGCATAATGCCAGCACCCACTAGTTGGTTGCGTAGGGGCTGCGATACTAGGTGATAATCGATGCGCCAACCCGCGTTGCGTTTACGCGCTCCCATGCGGTAGGTCCACCAACTGTATTGTTCGGCACGGCTATCAAATTCCCTAAAGGAGTCAATCATGCCCGTTTCTATAAAGTGGGTTAACCATTCGCGTTCTTCTGGTAAAAAACCAGAGACCCCCACTTGGCGCTCGGGGTGGTTAATGTCAATGGGTTGGTGGGCAATGTTATAATCGCCACAAACCACTACGTTGGGCCTTTCGGTTCTTAGGTGGGTAATGAATGCCTCAAAATCGGCCAAAAATTCCATTTTAAAGGCTTGGCGTACGTCGCCTGTGGTGCCCGATGGAATGTACACGCACACAATGGTTACATCGCCAAAGTCGGCACGAATCACCCTGCCTTCGCAGTCGTACTTGCTATTTTGCATGCCGTAATACACGGCGTCGGGTGTTTGTTTGGTTAAAATACCTACACCGCTGTATCCCTTCTTTTCGGCCGATACAAAATACCCTTTGTACCCCAATTCTTCAAAAAGCGAGGTAGGTATTTGGTCTAATTGTGCTTTGGTTTCTTGCAAGCACAATACATCGGGTTGTTCTTGCTGTATCCAATCTGCCAATCCTTTGCCCAATGCCGCGCGGATACCATTTACGTTATACGACAATATTCTCATATTACTTTTTATGGTATTGTTTTACCTTTTTAAATAGGTTGGATGCAAATACTAAATTATTAAGGTGTTCGTTGTCCGAGTCAAAAATGCTGTCTTTGTTTCCTTCCCACGATTTTTCACCTTGATGAATAAACAAGATTTTATCGCCAATTTCCATTACCGAGTTCATATCGTGCGTATTTACAATGGTGGTAATGTTGTTTTCGCGTGTAATTTCTTGAATCAATTGGTCGATGGTAAGCGATGTTTTGGGGTCTAAACCCGAGTTAGGTTCATCGCAGAACAAATAGGTAGGTTCCAATACAATGGCACGAGCAATAGCCGCACGTTTTTGCATACCCCCACTAATTTCTGATGGGTATAACTTGGCAGCATGGTCTAACCCCACGCGTTGCAAACAAAATTTTACCCTTGCTTCCCATTCGTCGCGGCTTTTTTTAGAAAACATCTCTAGTGGAAAACGCACGTTTTCTTCTACCGTCATTGAGTCGAACAAAGCCGAACCCTGAAACAACATGCCAATTTCTTGGCGTAGGTTGGTCATTTCTTTGTTGCTTAGGTGGGTAATGTCTCTGCCATCGTACAAGATTTTACCTTTATCTACTTGGTGTATGCCAATAATGCTTTTCATCAACACGGTTTTACCCGATCCGCTTTGGCCAATAATCAAATTGGTTTTACCCGATTCAAAGGTAGCCGATATTCCTTTTAAAACCGTTTTGTCGTGAAACGATTTTATGATGTTTTGAACTTCTATCATACTAGTAACAAATCGGTTAAAAGAACGTTTAGTAACAAGATAATAATGCTGCTGTTTACTACAGCGTTGGTTGAGGCTTTACCTACATCTAGTGCACCGCCGTAAGCGTAGTAACCATAATACGACGATACCGACGAAATAACAAATCCAAAGAACAACGATTTGATAATAGAGTAGGTAACGTAGTAGGGATTAAAGGCATACTGAATACCCATAATGTACTTGGCTGGCGATATAATGCCCGAAAAACTAATCAGGTATCCGCCCAATATGCCCACAAACATACTAAAGATAACCAATACAGGAATAATGCTAACCATACCCAATATTTTAGGTAAAATAAGGTAATTAGGAGCATTTACCCCCATAATCTTAAGGGCATCAATTTGCTCGGTAATACGCATGGTACCAATTTCAGAGGCAATGTTAGAGCCTACTTTACCTGCCAATATAAGGCACAAAATGGTAGATGAGAATTCCAGCAAAAGGGTATCGCGGGTAGTTAACCCCGTTACATAGGCTGGTAGCAATGGGTTTTCTGTATTAAGTACCATTTGCATGGTAATAACGGCACCAATAAAAACAGAAATAATAATAACAATGCCCAACGAGTCAATGCCCAATTTTTCAATTTCTTTGATGTATTGTTTGCCAAGCAGGCGCCAACGTTGAGGTCGTTTAAAAACCTCTTTCATTAGCTCTGCATAGCGTCCAACGTGTTCAAGAACGTTCATAGTGGTAATTTTTAGTGAGAGAGCAAAAGTAATAAAAATAGGCGAACTCTTGCCCTATGGTATTCTAATTTTCTCGGTATAGGTGCTTCCATCTAGCTTTTCAACCGCCAAAAGATACACTCCTGTTACAAGCGATGGCAATGTATTGTCATTTTGTTGTAATGTTTTGTGTAATTTTCCGTCTATTCCATAAACGTAAATTTTACGGGCAAAGTTCCAAGTTTCCTCTGCTATTTGCGCTCCGTTTATGATACGTATTGGAGTTTTTTCTACCTCTTCTATAGCGGTAGCCGTGTTTTTGGTATAGGCATAGATGCACAAGTTATAGGGGTTTATTGTATTACCAATGGGTCTCCAATTTCCGCTTTCGTTAAAATCAATCCATTGTTTACCCGCTTTTGGTACAATAGAAGTGTGTCCGGGTCTGCTTCCTTCTAATGGAATAATGTTATCGTAGGTATCAGAATAATAGGTAACAGCAATCTGAAGACTGCCAGAAACAGGCAGTGGGGAGGGAAATGTATGTTTGTAAAAACCAGGTAGTGCAACGGTAGTAGCGTCAGAAGTGTATAAAATTTGCAAATTGTTTAAATCCATCACCGTAAAGCTAACGCGTGTGTTAGGATTGTTTATACCTGTTCCAATGGCTACTAATTGTTCTCCCTCTGTAAAATCGTACTCAACAATACCATCGCTCACAATGCCTTTCCCCTCGCCATAAGAGGCTATTGTTCCTACGGTTGTATAATGATGTACTTTGTCAATGCTATTAACATCAGTAAAGTTGGTGTATGTGGTACATTCTTTGTTTACCCATAGGTCTTTGTAAGATATCCACAAATATCCGTTGTATAAGGATTTTCCCCACGAGTTTTGGGCCAACCAAGCTTGTTTGCTATCATCCCAACCAATAAGGGTAATAGCGTGGTTAGGAGTTGCAGTTCCTTGGTATTCGTAAATGTGGGTAGTGTTGTTGTAGGATATGGGAGTGTAGTATATGCTAGCGCAAACAGCCCCATTGGCCATAATGCTTTTCTTTATGGCAATATCATCTGCTTCTGGAAGGTATTCCCAGCCTAATACGTAGGCAGGTATGTTTTCTTTGGTGTAAGTATGGCACTCGGTATCTTCGCTATTATATGGAACAGCCTCGTTTAGCACCACCCCCTCTAATCTGGCTAGCATCGAGTTGGCAACACGCGTATTGCCTCCACCTGTCATGTGTTCTAGTAAAAAACCTTGGTGGCATGTTGCCAGTGGGTGCGGAGTTAGGTATCCAGTTTCTAATCCATTTTTATGCAATCCAATTTGCCATGCTGTTGTGCAAGAAAATGCCCAGCAGGTACCATTAATCATTTGGTCGCGTGCATCTAGTACCCATCCGTAATCGCGCGCATCGTACATATTAGGAAGTGTAGAACGTTGGTGCGTAATTTGGTAGCGGTGAAAGTTGTCTAATGGTTGAATGTACCCTTGCGCCAAACCAGGCAAGGCTGTTAATACAAATAGGATTGTTGCTATAGCATGTTTCATTTTTCTGTGGTGTTTTCTGTTGTTTTGTTAGTTGTTTTTAGTTCTGGGTATGCAATTCTGGTGTGATAGATATTGGCCAATTTTTCTTTCAAAATTTCTTTGGCTTCGCTAATTTCGCGCAAAGTAATGGGCGCCTTATCAAGGTAATGTTCGGCAATGATGCCATTTACCAATTTTTCTACCAAATTGCTGATGCTTTCGTCGGTGTATTCGTTTAAGCTGCGCGATGCCGCTTCTACGGTGTCGCAAATCATTACAATGGCCAGTTCTTTGGTATATGGATTAGGCCCTTGGTAAGTGAACTGTTCCATATTAGGCTCTTGGTCGGGGTGTTTGTTGCACCATTCATTGTAAAAGTAGCGCGTCATGCTTTTGCCGTGGTGCGTTTCTATAAACTCAATGATGCTTCGGGGTAGTCCAGCTTCTTTGGCCATCGATACGCCATCTAATACATGTTGCCTAATAATTTGTGCGCTAGCCTCTGGGGTTAAGTATTGGTGAGGATTGTTTCCTTTGGCTTGATTTTCTACAAAAAACGCTGGGCTGTGTACTTTTCCTATGTCGTGGTAAAGTGCACCCGTACGTGCTAGCATGGGATTGCCACCAATTTTATTGGCAATCTCGCTGGCCAAATTAGCCACCTGCATAGAATGTTGAAAGGTTCCTGGCGCGTCTTCCGATAATTTGCGCATCAGTGGGCTATTTACATCGCTAAGTTCTATTAGACGCATGTTTGAAATAAAACCAAACGATTGTTCAATAACGTACACAAAAGGATATACCAATAGCAATAATATGCCATTTAAAAAGAAGAACGCAAACATCCATGCATTCATTTGTTGCAAGCTATCGTCCAAGGTTAGCCCATATCCCAAATAAATAAGGCTATAGGTAATAACAATGGCCAATGCGGCGTTTACCAGTTGCGAACGTTGCGAAATGTCTCGTAGTGTGGTAATGGCTACCATGCCTACCGCTGCTTGTAACAAAATAAATTCAAAGGGTAGTGGTGCTATAAACGATGCCAAAAAGATGGTAATATAGTGCGTATATAACCCTGTTCTAGTATCAAAGAAAATACTAGTAATAATAGGAATCAAAGCATACGGGATGATGTAAATCATAGAAGCATTGCCATAATTAACCACAGCCGATGTAATGGCTACCATGCCAATAATCATTCCCAAAAGTAGGGTAATGACGCGTTTGCTAGCAAAATACTGTTTGCGGAATAAACGCAGGTATAGGTATAGTAATAAGATAAAACTTGTTACCAACAAGGTTTGGCCAATGATGGTGGTTAGTTGTTCGTCTAACGATCCTTCGCGGCGAATGCTACTTTCTTTTTTTAACGATTCTAGGATACGAAAATCTTCTTCGGTAACCAGTTCACCTCTATCGATGATGCGCTCGCCAGCCTGTATCATGCCCGATGTAACCGATAGGCTGTTCAGTTCCTCATTCTTTATCTTAAGCGTAAGTTCTTCGTTGTACGTTACGTTGGGTTGCAGCCACTTTTCAAAGTCCCACAATTCTATAGGAAGCAAAGATTCCAAGCGTTGGGGGTACTCTTTTTTTAGTTGATCAATCACTTGATCAAGCGGAAGAATGTTAGCAGTGGTGTGCGATAAACCAATCTTATTGCGTGTAACCGTAATCTTTTCAATCTTGTTATCAAGTAGGTATTGGTAATCGTCGTTCGACATGATTCCCTTTTCGTATGCCTTGTCTAGGTAAGTTGCAATAAGCTGGCTAGTTGATTCAATAAGCGAACTATTGGGCGCAGCATGCAATACGGCAGGTGCTTTTTCGTTTAGCTCAAGCAGTATTTTTTCTTTAACATCTTCTTTGTAATCAAAGTAGGGGTGTTGGCTCTCTATAATGGCGTTGCGTTCATGTTGCAAGTCGTCGGCCGATTTGTAGATAGGAAAGTCGAACGTGGCGGTAAGTAGGTCGTACTGCCATGGTTTGCCCAATTCAAATTGGTATTGAAATTTGCTTTGGTGAGGCATTAAGAAACTCAACAAAGCGACGCCTATTAAAAAGGCCAACGTTTTGTATACCTCATCAAAAAAATGCCGACGTTTGTTGACTTCCTTTTTCATAGTTTATGCTTCTCCTTTAAAACCACTTAATCCAAATGGAATGTTTGCTTTGTTGCTGCCAGGAATTTCTATCTCGCCAAATTTGGCTTCGTATTTGGCAATGTTGTCTTGCAAGCTAAGCAATAGTCGTTTAGCTTGTTCGGTATTTAATATAATGCGCGATTGTACTTTTGCTTTGGGTACACCAGGCATGTTGCGCACAAAATCAAGGATAAACTCGCTAGATGAATGGGCAATAATAGCCATGTTAGCATAGGTGCCTTCCGCAACATTCTCTGGAAGTTCAATGGTAAACTGAGGTTTGTTTTCTTCTTTCATGTTGTATATATTTTATATAATAAGGTATATAGAGTGCAAATATAATACTTTTTTTGACGAATGGAGTGTTTTTGTTTAATCGTTAAATCGTTTAATCGTTAAATCGTTTAATCGTTAAATCGATTAATCGACTAATCGATCCCATTCGGTCCCTGAGCTTGTCGAAGGGCCCGAAGTAGTGTTTAGGTGTTCTCAATTCGGTCACTGAGCTTGTCGAAGTGCCCAGTTTTGGATTATGCCGAGGCGAAGCCAAAGATATTAAAGGGCCCGATATAGATGGTGATTCGGTGAAAGTTTGTGCAAGCCGAATGCAATTACCCTCGCAGAGGGTTAAACCTATTTGTAGGCAGGTCTTAAGCAAGCGAAGCGCAGCGCAAGGCCTGTAAAACGAGCGTCCGCCCCACACCAACCCGCCGCGGGTTGAACAAAAAGCAGTAGGGACGCACGGCTCGTGCGTCCGTGGTCGACTAAACGACTAAACATTGCGAAGCAATAAACAACAAGCGACGAACGACAAGCGACAATTAAAACACATGATAATAAAAAAGTTACGGAATGTTTGGTGGATTAATTTTCTTTTCGTATCTTTGCAACCCAAAATTGTGTACAAGACAAAAATTTATATAACAAACTAATTAAACAATTTACAAATGCCTACTATTCAGCAATTAGTAAGAAAAGGAAGAACAGCATTGACTGAAAAGAGCACAGCTCCTGCACTTGATGCTTGTCCTCAACGTCGTGGTGTTTGTGTAAGAGTTTACACAACAACCCCTAAAAAACCTAACTCAGCATTGCGTAAAGTAGCTCGTGTACGCTTGACTAACCAAAAAGAGGTTAACTCTTACATTCCAGGTGAAGGTCACAACTTGCAAGAGCACTCTATTGTAATGATTCGTGGCGGTCGTGTTAAAGACCTTCCAGGTGTACGTTATCACATTGTTCGTGGTACTTTGGATACCGCAGGTGTAGCAAACCGTACTCAACGTCGTTCTAAATACGGAGCTAAACGTCCTAAACCAGGTGCAGCACCCGCAGCAAAAGGTAAAAAATAAGAAATTCAAACAACAGTAGTTATTAATACTGTTTTGTATTGGAGCTAACATAGGTTGAGTAAATTAGTTCAGCGGAACTAGTTGAAGACGAAAGGCAACCAAACACAAAACGGATAATTTTATTAAAAAATGAGAAAAGCGAAACCTAAAAAAAGGATCGTACTTCCTGATCCTATTTTCGGCGATGTAATGGTTACTAAATTTGTAAACCATTTAATGTATGACGGTAAAAAATCTACCGCATTCACCATTTTCTATTCTGCTCTTGAAAATGTAAAAGGTAAAATGTCTAACGAAGACAAACCAGCGCTTGAAATTTGGAAAAAAGCTTTGGAAAACATCACCCCTCAAGTAGAGGTTAAATCTCGTCGTATTGGTGGTGCTACCTTCCAAGTTCCTACTGAGATTCGTCCCGAAAGAAAAGAATCTATTTCTATGAAAAACTTAATTCAGTACGCTCGTAAAAGAGGCGGCAAAACCATGGCAGACAAATTGGCTGCAGAAATCATGGATGCTTACAACATGCAAGGTGCTGCATTTAAAAATTTATAGCGGATTTACCAGAAAAGGCACTGAATTTAGGGATTAGAGTACTTATTGCTGCAGTTATTCTATTCGTTGGGTTCAAGTTGATAAAGTTCATCCGCAAAATATTAAAGAAATCGCTTACAAAAGCAAGCATAGAGCTTGGCGTAATTCAGTTT
>JAFOFC010000066.1 GCA_017387515.1 Paludibacteraceae bacterium | reverse complement strand
TTTGAAGTTTTTTATCAAATTCCGCCCACTTATAATTGTTTTTTTATGAAAAAGTGAGATCACTGTTACATTAATGAAGGAACTAAGCGTGGTTGCATCTTCTACTCGCTAGCTTGCTCATGTAGGTTACATAAGATCAATTTCTTTGAATATCTCACCGACATACTCAACAGAACAGAAATACTAAACAGAAATCCTTCAATAGAGGCTTATAGAAACATCCTTCCAAATAGATGGATAAAGCAATAGCAGGGTAAACAAACAAATCCTGCTATTATTTTATCTGTAAATACGGACCGCGGAGACGGTTACTTTCAACTATTTAGATTTTCTTAATAACTTGAAACCCCATTCATCTGCTCTAAATAAATGTTTAGTATGTGTAAGTTCGTATTGAAATTCCTCTTTTATTAATTGAACAGGTTTCTTCTCTGACAGATTCCATATTATTAAAACTAAAGTATTATTAAGGTTGTTAAATTCACATAGCATATCATAAGGAACAAAGAACGTATATGGTTTCCATAGAACAGATGTGTATTCTGGTTTTAAAATAGTAGTATAAACACATTCTATCGGCTCATATAAACATTTACACGGTTTTTTTGATACACTTTTCTCCGTAAATTCATTTATATTTAAAACTGATACATTTACATCTTCTCCTAACATTCCATCTACTATTAGTTCAAAAGAAAATTCTACACCCAAAGTATTATCTTGTATGCTATTAGACATATACTTCAAACCAGTAATCTTTGCAGATGGTGTGGTCATTTTAATTAAATCAGAGATTTCAGAAGTATCAATGCCATATTTCTGAGCCAATTCAATATATTTTCTCGACATTTTGCTATCAGGTTTTAATTGCTTTTTATTGTATTCAAAACCTAAATAAATTTCTGCTAATTTTACGCATGCTAAAGCAGAACCTTGATCTGCTCCTTTTGATAACCAATCTATCCCCTCTTTCATATTCTGCTTTGTACCAAGTCCGTTTATCAAACAAATCCCATAATGTACCATAGCACTGACATTCCCATTCTCAGCTAAATCTTTATAAATAATTAATGCTGACTTATAGTCGTTAGATTCAAAAAAACAATTAGCATTGTCTAATAAATTCTCCTCAGTATTTTCAGCCAGTTCTTCTACATATCCTGCTTCAAATGCTTTTTTAAACCATTCTGTGGATTTTTCAATATCTTGTTCAACACCATATCCATCTCTATAGCAACAAGCTAAATTATACATACCAACATCAGAACCTTTCTGAGCAGACTCATTAAACCAAAAGTATGCTTGCGAAGTATTTTTCTCTACTCCTATGCCATTCATATACATCCAACCAATTTGATTTAATGCTGTTTCTTCTCCCATTGCGGCTGCTTCCATATAAAAATCAAATGCTTTTTCCTCATTCTTATCAAATTCATAACCATTAAGATACATCGAGCCTAAAACAACCAGACCTCTCATTTCATTTTTTTCTACTGCTTCAGTCGCATACTTCAATGCCTTTTTAAAATCATTCAATTCATAATACAACCTCGCCAGCACACCTGCTATAGACGGATTATTTAACTTATTATATCCATTTACCAAACGGTTAATTGCCTCATCAATATCTTGTTCAACTATCATTCCTTTCATATAAAAGATTGCTAACATTGCTTTCGCATATTCAGAACCTTTATTTTCTGCTTCTCTCAATAAGTTGTATGCTACAGTTTCATTTTTTGGAACACCATCACCATCCATATAGAGATTGGCTAAAAAACACATCGCCTCTATATTTTCTTTATCCACACAATGTTTAATTTCTTCTAAAGCGACAGCATACTCTTCTTTGTTTAAGGTGCGCATATCGCCATATTCATCTCTATATTTTGATAGAATAGTCTCAATTTCTTCATCGCCACTTGTGATGTTTGTTGATACAGTTTCTATCTCCATACCAGTTTCTAGTGGATTAGAATTGGTATTAATTGGCGATTCCACTTCGCGTTCTTCTAGTTTAGTGCCACATTCTGGACAAAATTTACCAGACTCTACTACCATTTGACAATTGGTACAATATAATACTTTTTGGACTTGCATCTCTTCTAATGGACTTCCACATTCAAGACAAAACTTACCCTTTTCATATTGGGCACCACATTGACGACAAACTAATTTCATGATACTTTATTTTTTTAAGGCATTTAACTTTCTTTTCCAAACATCTGCTAACGCAGCTACTCCTTTTTTGTTATATAACTCAATCAATAATTGAATGAGAATAGGATCGTTCTGATAATTACTATTTAGTATTCTTTTTTCCGCCTCTTTAAGATCAGCAGAAACAATGATGCCATGTAAGTAAAAATATGCCAGATACACACCCGCTTTACCGTCTCCTTTTGAGGCAGACTCCAAAAGGAGATTATATGTACGCATTTGCTCTGTTGTGGTTTTACTAAGCAATTCAAATAACAACATTGGATTACTCATTATATCTAATTCTTTTTTCGGTTCTGCTTGAGGAATTATAGGTATCTCTGCTTTTGAGGGTGATACTATTTTCTTTTCGGGTATTGCGACCTTTTGTGTTTGCACCACCTCTACCTCTTGTTTGGGTTCCGCAGCATTTGATTGAGAAGCATCTACTGCATGTATCTCTTTTGCTTCAAAATGTTCAAAATTTAGTGTCTCATTATGACTTATTTGCGGTACATTGCATGAATCAAACAGATTTACAGAATAGAATTTGCACTCTTGCTGCATTTGTTTCAAATCATCTACAGCAAGAGCGTCTCTATAGAGTAATGTATAAATGCAAGAAACCAATTCTGTTAGGAGTGTAGAATGTTCTCCTGTTACATTATCATATAAGGATTTAGCAGACTCATAATCCTTATCAAGCATAGCATTAACTGCTGCCAGTATAAATACATTTTCTTGAGGAATAATATCTATCCATTTATCTCCGATATCTGCGACCAAGATTTCAGACTTTTCAATATCACCTACTTTGCGGTAAGCGATTGAAGACCAAAACGATTGCCAATACTTGTCCTCTTGCTGGTTTTCATAGTCAACAATACATGTGTTAGGATGCAAAATAGCTTGAAGCATATAATAGGTATATTGTACATCTTCAGTAGAGTACCTCTGCACCATGGCTTTCATTTGTGCTAAAAGTCTATTTACAATATCAAGACGATTAGCAGATATTGCCGTTTTAATATTGTTAAATGTTATTTGATGTACTGGAGAAAGCACATCAGACTTTTTTTCAAAACGACGTGCAACTTCCGAAATAATTCGCGATGCTGTTATTCCATCTAACCCCAGTTGATACTGTATATCTTCTAACTTCTTCTTATTATCAGAAGTCATTAAGCCATGTTGATAAACATTCTTGCAAGCTTCTCGGAAAGACTGCTCTTTTTCATGCTTAATTTCCTCAATACTTTTCTCGCGTTCAATTTGCGTAATGTTATTGGTTATTACATTATGCGAATCTACATTATGAGTATTTGTAGTATTAATTGAATGATTATCTGATAAGTTTATACCTCCAGATACAGCATTAGCATCTCCTAAATTAAGAGAAAATCCAGAAGTAGATTCTATTTTGTTTATTAAAGGAGTTGAATCTAAAGGACAAGACTGAAAGTTGTCTGGCCATTCATGATTACATATCGGACAAATTTTACTCATTTGCTTTTTATCGTTTTATCTGTATATCTATGCATTAAAGTTACCTGCTTTTTCTGAATCTAAATTATATTGGTACGATGCACTTATATGGTTATTATTAACTTCACACTCTTCAATAATAATCATTTTGTTGCTTAAATATTCAAGAACATTCCATTTACTCTTAGGTTCCCAATACTCATCAACCATCATTGGGGCAAGTTCAATATTATTCTTTATTGCATTTACCATACACATTGGAAATCCACCTCTTACATCCTCAACATTTACTTTGTATACATGAAATGGTTCGCCTGGATATTGTCTAGAAAAGAAATACGAACAATAATCTAGATTATCAAAAAAAAAGAAACATTTTCTACGTTGAGGAGTATCCTGATTGCGGGACTCTTCTAATAGTTCTTCCACTTTCTTCTGCTCGTCGTTTAATTTTGTATAAAAATAATTATCACCCTCATAATCATCTATAGAATATGTTTGCCCGTTTTCATATTCCTTGATAGTTGCATGATAAAGTTCCATATAAAAAATTATCAACAATAGTTATTTATCTAGATTTTAAAACTTCTTTAATTTCACCATTTGCATCGGTTTGTACAATGTAGAATTCTGGATAGAACTTATTCTTTTTGGCATAGGTCAAATTATAAGATTGTTGACCTTGGTATTCGACACTCTCAATACGAGTAAGGCTATCTTCTGTGAGACCTAATGCGCCATAGAGTTCTGTACGAATTTTTTCTTCTAATAATTTGAGATTGTTATCCACAAGTGTGCGTGCACGATTAAGTATACCGTCAACACCTTGCTCAAAGCGGTCAAACTCTGTATTATATTCTACATCAGGCAACTCTTTTGCAGGAATACTCATAGACTCAAACGATTCACGCAATTGGTGTGTTGCGTCCTGCGGTGTAGAAAAGAGTATTGGACATCCAAAAAGATTAAACTGATTAAGCGTTAAGAAAACAAGGTCCTTGTTCTCATACTTTGCTCGATAATTGAGATAATCTATCTTTGCACGAAGCATAGCATAGCCAGCTTGTTCGCCTTGGAACAGATAACAAGCATAGAGTTTAAGCATTGCCTCTGCGTAACCTGCAGGCATCAACAAATCTACAGGATGGTTTGTCTCGTTTAGATGATCTACGATAGTGCCATTACCTATTACATTACTACACATACTGCTAGTACACGAACCTGTAAAAAGCAGAACATTGCCATTATAGAAAGCTGTCAGCAACATAGAATCTTCTCGATCATAAACTTGATATTCAGGCATACTACCATCATTGTTATCAAAGAAATATTTTCCATAACGTGCTCCGTAACAAGGAAAGGCATTTATGATTGGGGACTTCAATTGCTTCATCAATTCAATTGACATACCCCAATAAGGAGCATAATCCTCTTGACCAAGATAACCAGAATATTCCTTATTGGGTGAACCATGTAAATTTATGAATAGCATATCTGTTTTAGACAGATAATTCTTATATATTTTTACATTCTCATTACTATAATATTCTTCTCCCATCACATCTAAAGATGGACACAAAAACATATTATCACGTGTTAATTTACCATCATTTTTCAATTGTTGTTGTGGGAGTTTTGCCATAACATCAGCCGATGTCCATGTCCAATCATTATTGCCATTTTTTCCCGCATTTGCTGTCATCATAGCATATGTTAATGGGATCCCATCTGATAAAACTTTAACTGCACGCTTGAAATATCCTCCCAGATCATCTTGCACTGATGACGAAAGTTTTCCACTTTCTACGTAATCTAAAGGAAGACGTGCTACATTGAATATGGCATCATCAATAGAAACTTTCTTCCAAGGATAATTTATAGGAAAACAATAGAGCATATCCGAGTCTTCAATAGTTTTAACATCGTGTCCCACGCTTGCGTAAAACTCAGGCATTGGAATAACATCACTACCTCCTATAATGAATAATGGTGTGCGTGCAGACTTACAAATACCCATACCTTCACAATAGTCAGACAAGAATTGTGCATACTCCATCCATGAAGCATCATCTGCTATTGCTCCTTTCATATCTTCCGAACTTAGATCAATTAAGTCCCAAATGAAGCCAGACTTATTTTCAGAGGCACGCATAAAATCTAATATAATATTACGTACATCTGTAGCATCTGTATTCTTATATTTGCTAGCAATGAGAGCTGTATTGGTGTAAATAATTCCTTTTGGAGTCTTATTTGATGAATTTGCACGATATAGTTCTTGTTCAGAATAAGTAGATTGCTCGCATATTTCTGTTGTATATTGATTCTCCTGAGACTTATTGCCACCTCTTGCGCGAGAAAGATACTCATCCAACTTACTACTAGTGAGTGGCGTTGATATAGAAGAACGAATACCATGTTGTATGTGCAACCACCCTGTTTGACATTGACTACACTTACCTCCACCACTATTATGGCCATTTCCTGGACCAGAATGGCTTCCATAACAATTCATACATATGCGGTATCCACATGTATCACAAATATACCAGGTCCAATCTTCTGTATATTGATGACCGCAATGTTGACATGGAATAAACATTGACATAACTATTATCCTCTTATCTATTATGCGTTTCCATATTTTTTCTCAAGAAATGGATAGAATTCCTCTACCTCAGCTACAGTCATGGATTCACCATTGACTTCTAACTCAGTATCAGGATCAATAGTACCGTTCAAAATCAAGTTACCAATTTCCTTTATGGTGTAATTAGTACCAAAGTCAGGTATAAAATAAGATGCTTCTTCATCCTTAGGACTAACTTTTCCTGCAATATTTGATTCTGCTTTTATTTCTTCTTGAGTTATTTTGGTTGTATAGTTGAGAGCTTTATCTTGTGCAGCATCTGTGCGTTTCTGTTCATGTTCCATCTGCTTGCGGTACTCATCCTTCATTCCTTCAGTTTGAGCGATTCGCGCACCTGCGATATTCTGCATAGCTTCTAGTTGTGCTTGTTGTTGCGCAGCCTGACCTGCTGCCATATTCGTTGCCATAGTAGCATTAGTTTGCATTGCTCCTTGCATCATAGTCATCATCTGTTGCATCATCGCAGCTTGTTGTGCTTGATTTGAAGAATTGCTATCAGCTTGCATTTGAAGCATACGCTCATACATTTCACGTTCCTTGTCTCCTCCCTTAGCAGCAGCTAACGATTCGGCAAAAGCCTTTTGTGCCTCCGCCGACAACCCTGCAGCACCAGCAGCCATCAATTGTTCAGCAGTCATATTTTGTTGAGCTGCAATGCGAGCCATTTCTTCTTGATGTTTCTTCTCCGCCATTTCTTGCTCATGTTGTTGCATAGCCTGCATATTTTGGCGAGCGACCTCTGCTTTTTGACGAAGAATATCCATTTCATTTTGGGTACGTTGCTTCTCCAAATCAAGTGTATCTTGTGCTTCTCGTTGCTTAAGTACATACTCGGCTTCTTTTTGGCGTTGGTCAAAGTTAAAGTCTTTATCACGACGAGAATCAGCATAGTCGTCTAGGCGTTTAGCTGAAGCTAATTCATGTTCTTCTTGTAACTCAGATAACTCTATTTCACGAGCAAGTTCTTTGCGCACTTGCTCAAAGCGAATGTCGTTTAGTTCGGCTTCATTGAGCAACTGATTCTTTTGGCGCTCTGCATCTAATTGAATACGAGTCATCTCTGTTCGGTGAACTGCATTCAATTGGAAAGTAGCAGACACTTGCTCACGATCAAACTTCTTGTCTCTTATGCTGTTCACCAGTACATCGAGTTCTTCTTCACTAACAAGACGATTACCCTTCAATTTTAGTAGCTCTGCAAGTTCTTCATTTTCTGCTCGAGCCTCACGAATTCGCTTTTGACTTTGAAGAAGTTGTACAAATGCCTCCATTTCATCGTCGTGGATTAGTTGATCATTATTTATTTGATCAAGTTCCTTACGAAGTTCTAGCTCTGTTTTTGCTTCAGCAACCTTTTGTTGATTTTCTACAGATTGAAGACGATTCTTAAACTCATTTGTGCGACTAAGATAATCTATTTCCTTGTCTGTACAGAAGAGTTTTTCCTCTAATGCTCGGAAACGCTCAAAAGCCTCATTAGATGTTGTAATATCTAAAACATTGGTGATGGCAATCCCATGTAGTAATTCCTGGCTTTTTGCCATTAACTCATAACTAATGGATGCCATTAACTCAGCAGGAAGCAATTCTCCATCTGCCACATAGTTCTGAAGCGCACGTTGAAGTGCAGTTCGCATAAAAGTATTTAGAGCTGTACGAAGGTCATTTGCTGAATATGAATTTTGATCCATCAAATATGTAGTACGGAACTCACGGAAATTCGTAATACGTGCCTCAAAATCAACTGCAAGATCTACTGTGAGTGATTTCGTGTGGATTTTATAAGGAGCAAATTCCATATTTACACCACCGTCTTCAGTCGTTACTGGTCTAATACCCATTGTCGTACGCACCACACCGTCACGTTTCAACACGACAGACACTATTGAGTTACCAGTAATTTTTTTTGCTATCTCTTTAATTGTTTCTCTGCGTTTTCTATTATTCTCCTGACGAACCTTCTCACTTTTTCCAAAAACTAAATTCAATAAGGAACGACCTACTCTACCAATCTTTTTTATAATACCTTCATGAGCACGCTTATCTTCTTCATCTTCTGCGTACTTTAATTCAGCTTCACGATATACTTTTGATGATGCAAACTTATAAAGACCACCTCCTTCAAGTTCAGAAACTATTTCACCATCTACAAATATGACAGCTGTTACGCCCTCTTGAACATACACTCCATCAGAATCTGACATATTAGCAACTTCTTGTGCTGATATATTGCGAGCAAATTGATTCTGAGTTATCTGCCAAGTAATATAATTATTGGATTTATTTTTAGTTGTAATTGTTGCTACATCACCTTTACTTATATTATTATTTGTAGAATTAATTGTCGATTGAACTGATGAATCTGTAGTTAAAACATTATTTGAAACAGAAGATGCAGATGCAGAAATTAACATAGAAATATCACGACCTTCATTCTTCCACTTCTCTAATAATTTTTTACTATCGTTAGGATTTCTCTTTGCATAATCTTTAAATACTGATGGATCCTTGATAGCCTTTTGATATGCCCAAAATAAACCTGTTATCAATTTTGTTTCGGTGTTAGATTGTACTTCAACATTATCTTTTGTCGTTGTTTTAGATTCTACTGAAGAATTTAAAGATTGTTTACACTTTGGGCAAACTTTGTACATCGGAAGGATTCTATCAAATCCGCAATGAGGACAGTTCATATTTTATAAAATTTAATTGTTATATAATACTATTAATTGACTATGTAAAGGACATAAAAAAAACGTGGACCCGACTGTTGTCGTTCCACATTTTAGAGGCCTTCGCATTGCCTAACGTAAATAGAACAGACAACGCAAAGCCCACGTCGATATAAGTAAACATACTATACAACAAAGTATAGATATGCCATGTACATACCCATATCCCGCAAACATTTATCGTTGCTATATTCTGATCTACGTTATTAAGAAAGTTGCGAAGTTTCTAAAATGTCAGAACATGCGTAATAAACGCTCACATAATCCCACGCCATTGTGTAACACTATACACTCTCATCGACGTGGGTAATATTCATTGCAAATATAATAAGATTCTTTAGCGAATTACAAAAAAAACGCTTCTTTTTCTCAATTAGTTCCCTATCCATTCCAACAACGCCTCCATATCGGGTAGTACCACATCGGCGCCGGCTTGCCAAAGGTCGTCATCAGAAAGAATGCCAGTATTTACGGCAATGGTAAAAATGCCTGCGCCTTTGGCAGAGCGCACACCCAAAGGGGCATTTTCTACCACTATGGCCTCGTCCGCTTGCAAACCCGCTTTTTCAAGTGCCATAAGATAAGGTTCTGGATCGGGCTTGCCCTTTTTAACGTCGTAGGCAGTTACCATTTTTTCTTTGTAGAAAGTATGGGGAAAATAATGATTTAGTGTATCCAACAGACTAGCTTGGCCAGAGCCTGTTACAATGTAAATTTCTAGTCCTAACGATTTTACCTTTTCTAGCACATTGTGCATACCACGCATTGGGATAGGGTCTCCAAAAGCATCAAAAAGGCGACTCTTGTTGGCATAAATGCGCTGAATATCGGCCTCCGTTGGCACGCCCCTACCATGTGCTAAAAATACATCGGTTACGGTTCCCGAACCGGTTCTACCCTCTTGCAAATACACTTGATACTCAGAAAAAGGCAAGCCTTCTAGGGCCATGGCTTCGCTCCAAGCCTTGGCATGGCGGGGCATGGAGTCAAAAATAACTCCGTCCATATCAAAAAACACAGCTTTGGGCAAAAAAGGTAAATTCGGTTTCATATCCGTTTGCATTTATCGTTCAAAATTAAGGTGCAAAGATAGTATTTTTTGTGTATATCGTCAATTTACACTACATTTGCGTAGGTTATTAGACTCCATATTTATCTACCATGAACAAGACACTAAAGATAGCCAAAATAATGGGATTCATTGCCTTTGCTGCAATGAGTATATTCTTTACATCATGCTTAGGCAACTACAACAATCCATGCATCGTTTTTCACAGAATGTACATTGATACTACCCGAATTGCAAGCACAGAAACTCCTATTTGCGTTGGAGAAACCCTTTTTGTAGAGATAGAATTAAACGGCCGTGGTAACGAACTCACCACTTTTCAAACAAACATCGACCGCGAATACCTAAAAGACTCGTTGGTAACCATTACCGAAGACGGCGAACAACTTTGTACCGAATACAGTCAACCTGGCAAAGGATTTTATCAGTTTAAACCACAAACATACATTATTGGTACGTATTGGATGCTAATACCCATTAAAGCACGTACCAATCAGCAAGAACCTTTAACGGTAAATATGCGTTTGCAAAATACGTCTAAAGTAGAAGATCCATACAATCCGTATGTGCAAGAGTTTTTAGTACTTGTAAAAGACTCTACCGTTACCAAACAAGCAGCAAACTAAACAACATGAAAACATTACAAGAACTTATACGTCCCAATATTTGGAGTTTAGCCCCCTACTCTTGCGCACGCAACGAGTTTACAGGCGAGGCATCGGTTTTCTTAGACGCTAACGAAAACCCTTATAACCAACCTTTTAATCGTTACCCAGACCCTTTACAAGTGCAACTTAAAGAAAAAATTGCAGCGCTTAAAGGGGTGCGCCCTACTCAAATTATGTTAGGCGTAGGTAGCGACGAGCCCATCGACCTTATTTTCCGTATTTTTTGCGAACCTGCTCAAGACAATGTGGTAGCCATTAACCCTACCTATGGCATGTACGGGGTGTGTGCCGATATTAACAACGTTGCCTACAAACAAGTTAATTTAAACGACGATTTTAGCCTAGATGCCCAAAACGTATTGGACGCATGCGATGCCAACACCAAAGTTATCTTTTTGTGTTCGCCAAACAACCCTACTGGCAACTCGTTAGAACGTAGCGAAATAGAAAAAATTGTAACCGGTTTTGAGGGCATTGTAGTTATTGACGAAGCCTACATCGATTTCTCTAACGAGCCATCGTGGTTAGCATCGCTCAATGCATACCCTAATATTATTGTGTTGCAAACCTTCTCTAAAGCGTGGGGCATGGCGGCTTTACGCTGCGGTATGGCCTTTGCATCAGAAGATATCATTGCTTTCTTTAACAAGGTAAAATACCCTTACAACCTAAACTTACTTACTCAAGAAGCTGTTTTGAAGCAAGTAGAAGCAGTGGAGCAAAAAAACAAGTGGGTAGAGACCCTTTTGGCAGAACGCAGCAAGATGATTGCCAACTTGCAAAACTTGCCTTTAGTAAAGCACATTTATCCTACCGACGCTAACTTTGTGTTAGCAAAAGTAGACGATGCTAACAAAACATATACCTATTTGGTAAACAAAGGTATTATTGTACGCAATCGCAACAGCGTAACCCTTTGCCAAGGTTGCCTGCGCATTACCATAGGAACCCCCCAAGAAAACCAAGAATTACTTACCGCATTAGCACAAATGGTATGAAAAAAGCCTTATTTATAGACCGCGACGGTACGATTATTATAGAACCACCCATTACCGAGCAAGTAAACAGTTTAGACGAAATGACTTTCTTGCCCGGGGTAATTCGCAACTTGTATTTTATTGCTAAAAACCTAGATTTTGAATTGGTAATGGTAACCAACCAAGACGGCTTGGGCACCGACGCATATCCACAAGAAGTGTTTGATAGCGTACAAAACAAAATGCTAGAAATTTTAGCAGGCGAAGGCATTACTTTCCATGCCATTCACATTGACAAATCGTACCCACACGAGGGGCTTTCTACCCGCAAACCTGGTACTGGCATGCTTACCCAATACATGGATGGCAGCTACGATTTAGCTGGCAGTTTTGTTATTGGCGACCGCTTAACCGATGTACAATTGGCCCAAAATTTAGGGGCAAAATCCATTCTGATTACCGATAAATTAGGCGCATCGGACGCCACCTTTGAAGCACAAAATTGGGATAGCATTGCCGAATACTTGTTTGCCGGCGAGCGTCGTGCGCAAGTAGTACGCAAAACTAACGAAACCGATATTCAAATTGACCTAAACCTAGACGGACACGGCAATACCCGTATTGAAACTGGCGTAGGTTTCTTTGATCACATGTTAGAACAAATTGGCAAACACGGTGGTTTTGATTTAACCATTTTGGTAAAAGGTGATTTGAACGTAGACGAACACCATACCATAGAAGATACTGGTTTGGCATTGGGCGAAGCCTTTTTGCAAGCCTTGGGCAACAAACGTGGCATTGAACGTTACGGTTATTGCTTACCCATGGACGAGTGCCTTTGCAGCGTAGCACTTGATTTTGGTGGCCGTCCTTGGTTGGTTTGGGATGCGCAATTTAAGCGAGAAATGGTAGGCGATATGCCCACCGAAATGTTTATGCACTTTTTTAAATCGTTTAGCGATACGGCCAAGATGAACCTCAACATCAAAGCCGAGGGCGAAAACGAACACCATAAAATAGAAGGCATCTTTAAAGCCCTATCCAGGGCACTAAAAATGGCAGTCAAGCGCGATATTTATCGCTACGAGCTGCCATCTACCAAAGGATCACTATAGTCGAAATTTATTTTACCCTGTCCATCGTGCGGGTAACACGGATACCCCACTTGCCCGCTTTGATGGTCATTACATCGCCTTTAACCCACATCTTACCCGTACCCGTCATTCCCCATTTTGGATCGTACGCATAATGCAAAATGTAACATTGCTCTTTTGCATCCCAATCCATTTTCATTACTTTTTGCCCTATCAATAAATCGTTACGTTTTGATTTATCGGGATTACGTTTATCACGAAGTGGTTTACCATCGCTATCTACCGATTTAGCCAACCAAACTAACTTGGCTTCGTACTTATTAGGTGCAATTTTGTAAAACTCGGTTTTACCATCCTTGTTATCGTCTATCCAGATACCACAAATATCGTCTGGCTTGGCCCAAAGTGACATAGTCAATAAACCAAACAACACAACTAATCCTAATTTTCTTCTCATAATGCAAGGTATTTTGCCGGCAAAATTACACATTTTTTGCGTGCAAAATCAGTTTCTGTCTTTTTTAGGCATAAAAAAACCGAAAAAATGATTACATTTGCAAGATTTTTTAAGAATCGATAAACTTTGTACCCTTTTTTAACGATACAAGAAGAAAAAATGAATCAACTATCACAAAGACTTAACGCACTTTCCGAATCGGAAACCTTGGCTATGTCGCAAAAAAGTGCAGAACTAAAAGCACAAGGCATAGATGTTATTAACTTGAGTGTTGGAGAACCCGACTTCTTTACACCAGACCATATAAAACAGGCTGCTAAGGATGCGGTAGATAACAATTTTTCTTTTTACTCTCCTGTTCCAGGTTACCCTGCACTACGCAACGCCATCGTGGCTAAATTGAAAAACGAAAATGGTTTAGATTACGAACCTGCTCAAATTGTTTGCTCGGGTGGTGCTAAACAATCGGTTTGTAACGCTATTTTGTGCTTGGTAGACAAAGGCGACGAAGTTATTATCCCTGCTCCTTATTGGGTAAGTTACGTAGAAATGGTAAAATTGGCCGAAGGTACCAACGTTATCATCGAAGCGGGCATTGAACAAGATTTTAAAATCACTCCTGCTCAATTAGAAGCTGCCATCACTCCTAAAACCAAAGTGTTAATTTTGTGTTCGCCTTCTAACCCAACCGGTAGCGTGTACTCAAAAGAAGAGTTACAAGGTTTGGCAGAAGTATTGGCTAAATATCCTAATGTATACGTTATTGCCGACGAAATTTACGAACACATCAACTACGTAGGCAAACACGAAAGCATTGCTCAATTTGACGAAATTAAAGACCGCGTTGTTATTGTAAACGGTGTTTCTAAAGCATATGCCATGACAGGCTGGCGTATTGGTTGGATTGCTGCTCCCCTTTGGATTGCTAAAGCTTGCAACAAATTGCAAGGTCAATATACATCAGGTCCTTGCTCGGTAGCACAAAAAGCAGCCGAAGCCGCTTATACCGGTAGCCAACAATGCATTGCAGATATGCGCGCTGCATTTGAACGCCGTCGTAACTTGGTTTTGGATATGCTTAAAGACATTCCTGGTTTGCAAGTAAACGAACCAAAAGGTGCGTTCTACGTATTCCCAAAATGTAGCTCGTTCTTTGGCAAAACCGCTCCTAACGGCAAAGTAATTAAAGACGCAGCCGATTTGGCCATGTACCTACTAGAAGAAGGCCACGTAGCTTGCGTAGGTGGTGGCGCATTTGGTAGTCCCGAATGCATCCGCATGTCGTACGCAACCAGCGACGAAAACCTAGTAAAAGCATTCGGCAGAATCAAAGATGCTTTAGCAAACTTAAAATAAGACACTAAACACCAACAACAATGAAAAAACTGACTCAAAATTGATGTGACCCCAAAAAGTTGGACGGTTAACATTATTAAGAGGCAACTTTAGATTGGTATAAAGCTCGGTATTTTACCGGGCTTTTTTCATTTAGCCTCAACCATCTACCAACGCAAAAGCCAAATCCGTGCGAAGTTAGGGATAAATGATATACTATTAACTCATTGAAGAAAATTCATCTTTTTTTTGCACAAACAAAAAAGATGCTTAACTTTGCATTGTTAAGTTATAACTAAACATTCCCATTACTTAATTCTTAAAAACATGCAGTACATTATTGAACAATGCAACTTAGTAAAAAACCCTAACTATTCATTCTATTTGGTTTCTATAGATGCAAAAAATCAGTTTAACACATTCTTAGAGCAAGCACAAAAGAATCAACAAGATTTAAAAAGTATCCATAAAATCATTGCTTTAATGGATTACATAAATCCATATAGCAAACTACCAAAAGAAAAATTTAGACACATTGAGAATAATAACCCTAAAGCAAGAAACGATATATACGAATTTAAAGACAAATCCATTCGTATTTACGTTATATTCCAACCGCCTTCCTTTTATATTATAAGAGGAGGCTACAAAAAAGACCAATTAAAAGACATTGAGAGAGTTAAAAGAGATACAAAAGATTTTCCTTACTTTAATTTTTCATAAACACCATGATAAGACGTCAAGACATACTAGCAAATAGCGCATATTGGGAACAAAAAATCCAACTTGATATATACAACTGCGCATGTAAGTTCATGGAAACAAACAACATGAACAGAACTATGCTTGCCACACATTTAGGTGTATCTAAAAGTTTTGTAAGCCAACTACTAAGCGGAAACTACAACTACAGTTTATCTAAATTGATAGAAATCAGTCTAAAACTTGGTTTTCAACCCGATTTCACATTCAAACCAATTCATCTCGAAAATAGTAAAAGTAGAATTTCTGACACGGCAACTGTAAATACAAATCAACCCGTCATCAACATCTAAAGCACAAATAAACAACTTTAGTAACAATAAATCCTCCACGGTCACTGAGCTTGTCGACGTGTTGTTGACCGAAGGGAAAAAGTGCCACGCGGAGGATTTATTTTTTTCGATTTGCCGATTCGTCGGTTAGTCGATTAGTCAAAAAAAAGAAAAAACAGCACGCCTATAAGCCGGGTTCTGTGCCTTTGTAAACAAAGGTGTTTGTCATTTATCTACTACTGTCCTCGCAGACAGTCTCTAGCAACCTACCCCCTGACATCGGACGGACAGCCCTACATGCGTCAGTATACTTGGTCTTGCAATCCGTGGTACGCACAGCCACATATGTTGCCATACATGCTGGTGGGCTCTTACCCCACCTTCTCACCCTTACCCTTGCGGGCGGTTATTTTCTTCTGCGCTCACCTACCATCACTGATAGCTTCTACTTTCAGAAACACGGTGTCCTGTATTGCCCGGACTTTCCTCTCGCAATATGCATTGCCAGCGACAAACCGACGTACTGTTTTTATTTGACTGCGAAGATACTGCATTTTCTTTTCTTGGAGCAAAAATCGGCCTTATTTTTTTAGTTTTTATTTGTAATGTTCGTATTTAATGACTAAATTTGCGCTTTATTTTGCCCGTAATAGCATCATGAGACAGCTTAAAATTGTAAAATCGATTACCAACAGAGAAAGTGCTTCGCTAGACAAGTACTTACAAGAAATTGGTAGAGAAGACCTTATCACAGTCGAAGAAGAGGTAGAATTGGCACAACGTATCAAAAAGGGCGACCGTATTGCGCTAGAAAAACTAACACGTGCCAACCTCCGCTTTGTTGTATCTGTTGCCAAACAGTATCAAAACCAAGGATTGAGTCTACCCGACTTAATTAACGAAGGAAACTTAGGTCTTATTAAGGCTGCCGAAAAATTTGATGAAACACGTGGTTTCAAATTTATCTCGTATGCTGTATGGTGGATTCGTCAATCCATTTTACAAGCATTGGCAGAGCAATCGCGTATTGTACGTTTGCCACTTAACCAAGTAGGCTCGTTGAACAAAATCAACAAAGCCATGTCTAAGTTTGAGCAAGAACACGAACGTCGTCCCTCTCCACTTGAATTGTCAGAAGAATTAGACATTCCTATCGACAAACTATCAGATACCTTAAAAGTATCGGGACGCCACATTTCGGTAGATGCTCCTTTTGTAGAAGGCGAAGACAACAGTCTACTAGACGTGTTGGTAAACGACGATTCTCCCATTGCCGACCGCGAGCTAATGAACGAATCGCTATCCAAAGAAATTGACCGCGCGCTTAACACGCTTAGCGAACGCGAAAAGAAAATTATTGTATGCTTCTTTGGCATTGGCTGTCAAGAAATGACGCTCGAAGAAATTGGCGATAAATTTGGACTTACCCGTGAACGTGTTCGTCAAATTAAGGAAAAAGCCATTCGTCGCTTAAAAACAAGCACACGTAGTACACAACTAAAAGGTTATCTAGGATAACACATATAACCCAAAAGCAAAAGGACTAACCATAGCGTTAGTCCTTTTTTATTTCTTAACCCTTCTACAATGCTTTAACAGGCTCAGCAACCAACTCAGGAACAGAAATAAAAAAAACTGACTAATTGCTTAGTCAGTTTTTAGTCGATTAAAGTAAATTAAAAGTTGTAGTTCAAGGCTTGCGCAGCCTGAAAAACCGGAGTTTACTTAATGTAAATGAGGATTTTGAAGGCAAGCATAACGCAGAAATACACTTTTAATTTATCTTTAAATTATGCTTTACCAGCAGAACCCAAAACATTAACCACTTTGTGGGTGTACAATTTTTTCAACTCTTCGCGAGCAGGTCCTAGGTATTGACGTGGGTCAAATTTATCAGGATCGGTGTTGAAGAATTGACGTACAGCAGCAGTCATCGCCAAACGACCGTCAGAGTCGATGTTGATTTTGCAAACTGCAGAAGCAGCAGCTTTACGCAATTGTTCTTCTGGAATACCTACAGCGTCTTTTAGTTTACCACCGTTTTCGTTGATGATTTTAACATATTCTTGAGGAACAGAAGAAGAACCGTGCAATACGATTGGGAATCCAGGAAGTTTTTCTTCAATTTCTTTCAAGATATCGAAACGCAATGGAGGAGGAATCAAGATACCATTTTCGTCGCGAGTACATTGTTCTGGAGTAAATTTGTTAGCACCGTGAGAAGTACCAATTGAAATAGCCAACGAGTCGCAACCTGTGCGGGTAACGAAGTCGATTACTTCTTCTGGTTGAGTATAGTTGCTGTGTTCAGCTACTACGTCGTCTTCTACACCAGCTAATACGCCCAATTCACCTTCTACGGTTACACCGAATTGATGAGCATATTCTACAACTTGTTTGGTAAGTGCAACGTTTTCTTCGTAAGGAAGGTGAGAACCGTCAATCATTACAGAAGAGAAGCCCATGTCAACGCAGCTTTTGCACAATTCGAACGAGTTACCGTGGTCCAAGTGCAATGCGATTTGTGGTTTTTCCCAACCCAATTCTTTTGCGAATTCTACAGCACCTTGTGCCATGTAACGCAACAAAGTTTGGTTAGCGTATTTGCGAGCACCGCTAGATACTTGCAAAATTACGGGCGATTTTTGTTCAGCACAAGCAGAAATAATAGCTTGCATTTGTTCCATGTTATTAAAGTTGAATGCAGGGATTGCATAACCACCTTTAATAGCACCGGCAAACATTTCTTTGGTGTTTACCAAACCTAGTTCTTTGTAAGATACCATGTTTTTTTGTATTAAATTAGTGAATAAAAAATACTGATTTTACTCTATTGAGCGTACAAAGATAATGAAAGCAATGCGCAAAAACAAATCTAACATTCCAAAATTATTAACGGAGGGCATCAATGCCTTTTTGCAAGAAGTTTTTAAACGATGTTGCATTGGTTTCGTAAAAAATAGGGCCTGCCAACACCTTTTGGGTATGTGGGTCGATTAGTAGGTAACAAGGCTGTGCATTTTCTTTGTACACATAATTCTGTATATACCTATTTTTATCGCCTAGCAAGGTTAGTTGCTTACCATCGTGCGTGGTATAGGATTCTGGCAGCGACACCACTTTATCGTCTACATACAATACCGCCATAACGGTTTGATTGTTTATCAACGCTTGTATTTCTGGTTTTGCCAACACCAACTGCTCTACCTGCCTACAGTTTACACAACCATGCCCCGTAAAATCTAAAAATACAGGCTTATTTTGCTGTTTAGCCAAAGCAATGGCCTCGTCGTAATCAAATACGGCATTTAAACCAGGTACCGTATGCAACTTTTCGGTCCCTAAGCCACCATTTTCGGTCCCTGAGCTTGTCGACGTGTTGTTGACCGATAGGGAAAAAGGGTCCGAAAACGCTTCTCCACTTTTCATTACAAAATCTTGGCTACTCATAGGTGGCAACCAACCCGAAAGCGCATTAAGCGGTGCACCCCACATACCAGGAAGCATGTAAATAACAAAAACCCAAACCGCCAAAGCCGTGGTAAAACGAATGGGCGATTTTTGCACCGTATATTCATCGTCCGATGGGAAACGTAATTTACCCAACAAATACATGCCCAATAAAGCAAAAATAACAATCCAAAGGGCGAGGTAAATTTCTCTATCCAAAATACCCCAATGATATGCCTGGTCGGGCACACTTAAAAATTTAAGTGCAAAGGCCAATTCTACAAAAGCAAGGGTTACTTTTAGCGTATTCATCCAACCGCCCGACTTGGGTAGTTTTTTTAGCCAACCCGGAAAGAAAGCAAACAAAGTAAAAGGCAAGGCAAAGGCCAACGAAAAGCCCAACATCCCTACAATGGGTTTTACAAAACTACCATCGGCAGCACCTAAGGCTACTGCGCCCGCTATGGGCAAGGTGCAAGAAAACGACACCAACACCAAGGTAAGCGCCATAAAGAAGGTGCCCAAATAACCCGCCTTTTCTTCCATGCCTGCCGATTTGTTTACCCATCCACTGGGCAAGGTAATTTCAAAATAACCCAGCAACGAAAACGCAAAGGCAATAAAAATAACTGCAAACAAGCAATTGGGTAGCCAATGTGTACTAATAATATTAGCAAAATCTTGCCCAAAGATAGCCGACAGCACAATGCCCACTAAAACGTAAATAAATACAATAGAGAAACCGTAAAATAAGGCTTGTTTTTTGCCACCGTTTTTCATAAAATACGATACCGTCATGGGCACCATAGGGAATACACAAGGGGTTAGAATACCCAACAAACCGCCACCAAAGGCCATCAAGAAGAACCACCAAAGCGACGTTTCGCTAGCTGAATCCGCTGCTGTAGCAGATGAATCAACAAGGGTAGTTTGAGGCACTTGCACCTGCAATTCCGTATCGACAGGCACACACAGCATGGCACATGCTTGCGCTTCTATTTGAATGGGTAAGGTAAATGCATCGGCAGTAAGACGTTCTATTCTTGTAGTAAACGTGGCCGTACCGCTCAAAAAGCGCTCATTTTCTTTAAAAATCGCATTGTACTCTTCGGTATAGGTTGGCGATTCTTCCCAAAGACCATCCGTTAACCATTTAGCCTGCTCCGTATCGGTTGTTTTAATCACCATGGGCAAAGCCATTCCATCTTGATGTTGCGAGTACAAATGCCAACCCTCTTGTATTTGAGCCGTCAGCACCACTTCTACCTGTTGGGCATCCAATTCGTTGCAGCTGATGCTCCAAGTAACGGGATTCTCGAACGCCAATACCGACATCGTCACCGCCCAAAACAGGGTTATAGAGAAAATAAATCGTTTCATAAAAAAAGGAGTTGAAAGTACAAATATAAGAAAAACTAATACTAATTTCTGTGTCCTTTTATCCGTTTTTCCAAAATTATTGCCATATTTTTGGATTATATTCCAAAATTATTGCCATAAATTTGGAATAGAAGCAAATTAAATAGAAAAAAACGAGCAATCGAAGATAACTTCAACTGCTCGATGTTAAGAAAATAATTACTTAATAATATTGCTCTCAGAACTTTTCAAAATACCAGTTCCATTGCAATACTTACAGGCATAAGGCGTTCCTTCCGGCGTAAGTGTTGTTTTTATGCCCTTGCAGTGCATGCAGAATTTAGGAACTTGATTAACTTCATTCCCTGCAAACACAGGCAACACCACAGCCATCTGCAAGAAAAATAAACAAGAAAAAAGTTTATACATTTGCATTATCAATAACTATAACCTCCTCTTCTTACATTGCCTGCACCATCTTCACAATATGGATTATTATTCTCATATCTAATATTCCCCTCATGCTTATAGTGAGTGCTATAATTATTTCCGTCTTTATCTTTACGAGTCTCACCATTTTTCCACGATGACGCACCGCTTTTATTATTATCTTCCCAACTACAACTTTGACCTGCATATGGAGCATTTGCATAAGTAGCTAATCCCATTACTACAAGCGCCATTAACAAAGTAATTCTTTTCATAATAATTTGTGTCTGTTATATCCCATCGACCCATCGGTTTTAAATATTAAATTATGATACTTTAAATGATATTCTTCTATTTTTCTGACGATTTTCCTTATTTACATTAGGCAATAACGGCTCCGAAGCACCTTGCGAAACTATTTGAATTCTATTCGCATCTACCCCATGCTCAATCAAATACGTTTTAGCCTTTTCTGCACGACGCATACCAACATTGTAATTTGCTTTCTCAGTACCTATATCACAAGTATGACCGTAAATGGTAATATTCAACTCCTTGTTGTCATTCAAAGCCACCGCAACTTCATCCAATTCATTCTTTTGCTCTTGTGACAACTCATCGCTATCAAATTTATACAATCCTACTATTGTTTCTTCTATCTTTTGTGTTGCAAATGCAATCTTTTGTTCAACGTGCGCTTTTTCTTGTTCAATCTCTATAGATTCATTTAAAGAAGAATTTTGCATCGTTTCTTCACTCATTCCTGCAGTAGAACCAACATTTACTCCACCATTGCTATTATTCGCATTATAATAAGTTTCAGTTCTCATTAAAGCAAGTTTAAAATTATATTCTCGATACAAATCAGCATTAACCTGCTTAAGCGAATCATTTCCAAATAACGAATCATATTCCCATTCAGATACCAACCCGCTATTTATCATATCATACCTCGCCTTACCTTGGACATTTCTAGAATCTTGTTCTCTGATACAAGCCCACATTTCTTCTTGAGTGGCTTCTCTTATAGTTCTTCTTGCATCATCTACAATATACCTACAGAAATGATAAGGGTCATAATCAGAACTTTCTGGATCAAAATATTTTTTATTTTCTTCTCCATATAAAAATTCATCCCGTTCTTTTACATACTCTTTATAATCTAAATAATCAAGAGTTTTACCTGTTGCCGTCAAACCTACACCAACCAAAGCTGCAACATCATTTCCCTCCTTTACCATCAAATCATTACTTAAATACGCATCAGTCGTTCCTCTAATGACACCTTTAAGTCCTCCCAACTCTTTACCTGTAGCTATTTCCAATGCACCCACACCAAGATCTGCAACAACAAGTGATTTCCCCACACTATTTTTCTGCCATGCTGATGCTTGATTATACATACCTATAGGATCACTTCCCGTATTATTTACATAATCTGTATATGCCTGCGCAAATCCAGTAATTGCTTCTCCAAAAACGCCACAACTAACCAATATGGGAGAGAGCGATAATACTATCAACAAATTATATATCAATTTTCTTCTCATAATTATTTCAATTTAAGATTAGACACTTTTTTATACACTCTTGCTATAGAATCTGTTTCAAATAAATACATTGCATCTTTTGTAATCAACCCGTTCTTAGTCTCCTTTAAACCATAATTATCTACCAGATTTAGTTCTAATTTAACTCCTTTAGCAAGATTTCCCTTATTTTTATACGTACCAGAAGAGGTCACCACAGGTGGTATAAGCATTGAAGAATCTTGTTCCACACTTGTATTTATGCACATTTGATCTTCCTCCATAAAATACAAGCTAGTAAAAACATTCCCCTTTTTACCGGCTAATTCCGTCTCAGTCACATTTACCCACACCGTATTGGCTAATTTGTACGAAGAACAACTCGCCAAACACAACGTTAGTAAGACTATAAAAGTATTTTTCATATCCTTCCTCCTGTTATATCCCATCGGAACATCGGTTTAATTTATATTTAATGAAAAAAAGTTTATCCTAATGCTGAATTGATTTATAGAGAACTTCCTTAAATTTCTTTCACAAAAGAACAGAAAAACAAAATAATATTTAACAAAAACCCACGCCTATATCGGGCATCTCGCCCAAAACAGGCAATTGCCCATATTGGGCATCATATTTGCAACATCTCTGAATAGTTTTTGAATAGGTCAACACCTAATACGCGCGAAATTTGTAGCAGTTGATGCGTATCGATGTCGCTTTTTAAGAAGATTTTATTAACGGTGCGAGGATTTACATTGATTTGCTTAGCAAACCAACCGTTGGTTTTGCCTTGACGGCGTAGTTCGTCGCGAATAATAGAACCGATGTGAATAGGAGAACTCATCTGCGTATTTGTTTTAAGGGCAAATAAAAAAAACGCGGACCCAAGCATATCTCTACTCCAAGGCCCTAGGAAAGCCCGCTCTACAAGATAAGCCGAGTCCACGTAAACACGCAGACACTTACGGACTTATTCTTACGTAGAGCAATCAAAATTTCCTAGGTTTTGGAGCTACTCAGAATAATCAGTAAATGATTAAAACGTTATATGTTAGGTTCTACTTTTTGTTTATAGTTAAACTGTTTTTGGTTTACAAATTCTACTAGGACAAAAGTACTACATTTTCTACAAAAAGCAAATTGACCAGATATTTTTGCAAATCTTGCGCTTTATTGATACTTTTGCGTCATGCAATCAGTTTGGATTTCGGCTATCGCGCTATGTTGCGCATCGGTCATAGGCTCACTAATCGGACTTACTTTTAAAGGCCTTAGCCATAAAGTAAGCGACATGATCATGGGATTTTGTGCTGGCATTATGTTGGCGGCATCGGTTGTTGGCCTTATTCTGCCCGCCACCGAAATGGCTGGCACAGCAGGCTGGTGGCAAGTAGCCATAGGCGTTTTAGGCGGGGCTTTGTTCTTAAATTTGCTCGATAACATTACCCCACACTTACACAAGTTAACGGGGCTAGACGCCGAAACGCACGCCAACAACGCACACATCAACAAGGTATTGCTCTTTGTATTAGCGATAGCCATCCACAAATTACCCGAAGGCATTGCTGCCGGCGTAGGCTTTAACAACAGCACCAACGATGCCGCTTGGAGTGTAACCTTTGGCTTGGCTTTGCAAAATATTCCAGAAGGTATGGTGGTAATTTCTCCCCTACTATTGGCAGGGGTAAGCCGCTGGCGCACCTTCTTTATATCGTTAGCCATTGGTTTGCTTGAAATTGTAGGAGTATGGATTGGTTACGGATTGGGCGCCATATCGCTGGTAATGCTACCCGTTATGCTTGCCTTTGCAGGCGGTGCCATGCTATACGTTATTAGCGACGAGATGATACCCGAAACCCACGCTCACGGCTACCACAAAGCCGCCACCTACGCCCTATTAGTAGGTTTTATGAGTTTGGTATTTTTAGAAGGGGTTTTGTAAGTTGGCAAACCTATTTTTTACTTCTTGCAACAATCTTTCGGCTACAGCCCCTTTAATTACCGCCTGCTGCGCATCGGCATAGGTAAACCATTTTGCTTCGTCTACCTCGTCTATTTTTCTGCCCGATAAATCTTCATCCGCCACCTCGGCATAAAAGGCCAACATCAGCGTATTAGAAGGGGTATAATACATCGAGAACATCGGTTCGTAGCACAAAGGCGTCATGCCCATTTCTTCTTGCATTTCGCGTAGCAATGCCGCTTCGGCTGTTTCGCCTTTATTTACATAACCACCCAAAAAATTATACAGTTGTCGGCCATATTGGCGCATCATCATCACTTTATCGCGTTTAGGTGTAAATATAGCCACACACACCGCTACGTTAAACATTTCAAAGCGATAATCGTTGCAAACAGGGCAAAAAGGTATTTCCTTGCCCTCGTCTTGCAAAAAGCGCATTTGAAGCGCTGCGCCACACACGGTACAATGTTTCATGGTATTTATAGGATTTCGTTCCCTTCACAAAGGTAGTATTTTATCTCTGGAAGAATCAGAAAAATGCATAAAAAAAGAAGACTCACATGTGTAAGTCTTCTTTTGTGGGCGATGACGGATTCGAACCGCCGACCCTCTGCTTGTAAGGCAGATGCTCTGAACCAGCTGAGCTAATCGCCCTTTGTTTCTCAATTGCGATGCAAAGATACGGCAATTTTTGAAACCTGCAAAATTTTTAGAAAGAATTTTTCAAAAACTTGCTATTTTTTTTTGTTTTACGAGCGTAAAGCAGCAATTGACTCTTCTAAAACAGCAATTTTACCTTCTGCGTCTGCTTTTTTCTTACGTTCGTTTTCTACAATTTCAGGTTTAGCATTGGCAACAAAACGCTCGTTAGAAAGTTTTGCATTAACTCCTTTCAAGAAACCTTGCAAATAATCAATTTCTTTTTGCATTTTAGCGATTTCTTCTTCTACATTAATACGTCCTTCCATTTTAACAGCATATTCTACTGCCCCTACCAAGAAACCAATAGCCGTAGCATCTTTTGCTTCTGCTTTTTCTATCGATGCTAGGTTTGCCATTTTTACAACAAGTGCATCCAAGCTATCATCGTGCGCACCTACAATTTGCAAGTTCAATGCATCTTTGTTTGGAATATTTTTTTGCAAACGAATGGTACGAATACCCGATACCACTTCTTTGGCCTTTTCAAATTTAGCCAACAAATCAGCATCTACAGCAGCAAACGCTGGCATTTGAGCCACCATAATGCTTTCGCCTTCTTTGCGATCGGTCAATGCTTGCCACAACTCTTCGGTAATAAATGGCATAAATGGATGCAACAAACGCAACAAAGCATCAAAGCACGATACAGTTGCCTCGTAGGTTACCGCATCAATGGCTTTCATGTACTCTGGTTTTACCATTTCCAAATACCAAGCCGAGAATTCGTCCCAGAATAGTTTATAAACCGCCATCAACGCTTCCGATAAACGATATTTGGTAAACAAATCATCAATTTCGGCAACGATTTCTGCCAATTTCGACTCAAACCATGCCACAGCCAAGCGAGCCGACTCGGGTTGTTCTATGGTGGCATCTACTTGCCATCCTTTTACTAGGCGGAAAGCATTCCAAATTTTATTATTAAAGTTACGACCTTGTTCGCAAAGCGATTCATCAAACAAAATGTCGTTACCAGCTGGTGCAGCCAACATCATGCCCATACGCACACCATCAGCACCAAAACGTTCAATCAAATCCAATGGATCGGGCGAGTTACCCAACGATTTACTCATTTTTCTACCCAATTTATCGCGCACAATACCAGTAAAGTACACATTTTTATAGGGCATGGTACCTTGGTATTCGTAACCCGCCATAATCATACGAGCCACCCAGAAGAAAATAATATCGGGACCAGTTACTAGGTCGGCAGTTGGATAGTAGTAGTTAATTTCTTCGTTACCAGGATTATTAATACCATCAAACAACGAAATAGGCCACAACCACGACGAGAACCAAGTATCCAAGCAATCGCTATCTTGGCGCAAATCGTTAATGGTTAAAGCAGTATTACCTGTTTTTTCGATAGCTTGCTCAAGCGCTTGTTCGGCCGTTTCGGCTACCACAAATCCACCTTGAGGCAAGAAATAAGCAGGAATACGGTGTCCCCACCACAACTGACGGCTAATGCACCAGTCTTTGATGTTTTCCATCCAGTGGCGATACGTATTTTTATATTTTGCAGGATAGAACTTAATATCGTCGTTCATTACAGGCTCTAGGGCAATTTGCGCCAAATGTTCCATTTTTAAGAACCATTGCATCGATAATTTAGGCTCAATGGGCACTTTGGTACGTTCCGAGCAACCTACTTTATTGGTATACGCTTCTACTTTTTCTAACAAGCCAGCCTCGGCCAAATCAATTTCAATTTGCTTACGCACATCAAAACGATCCATGCCCACATACAAACCAGCGGCTTCGCTAATAGTACCGTTATCGTTAAAAATATCGATGGTTTCTAGGCCGTATTTTTCGCCCAACATGTAGTCATTTACATCGTGCGCAGGAGTAACTTTTAAACAACCTGTACCAAATTCAATATCAACATATTCGTCTTCGATAACAGGAATTACCCTATTTACCAAAGGAACAATTACTTTTTTACCTTTTAAGTGTTGGTTTTTAGGGTCATTAGGGTTGATACACATAGCGGTATCGCCCATAATGGTTTCAGGACGAGTAGTTGCCACAACAGCATAACCATCCTCGCCTTCTATGCGATAACGCAAGTAATACAATTTACCGGTTTGTTCTTGATAAATTACTTCTTCGTCCGATAAAGCGGTTAATGCCTTAGGGTCCCAGTTTACCATACGAACACCGCGGTAAATTAAACCTTTATTATATAGGTCGCAAAAAACTTTAATAACGCTCTTAGAACGCAAATCGTCCATAGTAAAGGCCGTTCTATCCCAATCGCACGATGCGCCTAGTTTACGCAATTGTTTTAGGATAATACCACCGTGTTCTTCGGTCCAAGCCCACGCATGTTTCAAGAACTCCTCGCGGGTTAGCTCGTTTTTAGAAATGCCTTGTTCAGCTAAACGTCCCACCACCTTAGCCTCGGTTGCAATAGAAGCGTGGTCGGTACCAGGTACCCAACAAGCATTTTTACCCATCATACGGGCACGACGCACCAAAATATCTTGAATGGTATTGTTCAACATGTGTCCCATGTGCAACACCCCTGTTACATTAGGTGGAGGAATCACAATGGTATAAGGTTCACGCGCATCAGGTTTAGATGCAAACAACTTATTATCTAACCAATATTGATACCATTTTGCCTCTATTTCGGCGGGATTATAGTTTTTTGCTAGTTCCATAATGTTTAGCTTATTCATTTTGAAAGCGCAAAGATATAAAATTAAATGAGAAAGGAGAAATGAGAAAGGAGAAAGTTTGTGCAAGGCGAATGCAGAGAAAATTTATTTTCTATGCTGAGCCGCAGCCAAACTTCACGAAATGCGTAGCACTGAGTAATTTTTCGATTCACCGATTCACCGATTCGTCAACAGAACAACCCCTAAACAAATCAACAAATAACCACCCTACACCTTACGTTTTGTAGTAAATTTGTCATATTTAGTAACATTTTAACAACAACCTATCATTTTTTTTTATTTTTTTTCTCTCCTCTTTTGACTTTCCGCTAGAAATATTATCTTTGCACCTTGTTATAAAAGTCGCTTATCACTCGTCACTTGATGATTGAACAATTTGACAATTAAACAATTAAACAAATCAACAACTAAACATAAACTGTTATGAACGCAAAAAATGTAGTGGAAAGCCTAAAAAAACGCTTCCCCAACGAACCAGAGTACATTCAAGCTGTACAAGAGGTGTTAGAAACCATCGAAGATGTGTACAACCAACACCCAGAATTTGAAAAAGCTAACTTAATTGAACGTCTTTGTATTCCAGATCGTATCTTTACCTTCCGCGTATCTTGGGTAGACGACAAAGGTAACGTTCAAACCAACATGGCATACCGTGTTCAACACAACATGGCTATCGGTCCTTACAAAGGCGGTATCCGTTTCCACTCGTCAGTTAACCCTTCTATCTTAAAATTCTTGGCATTTGAACAAACATTCAAAAACGCTTTGACTACTCTTCCAATGGGTGGTGGTAAAGGTGGTTCTGACTTCTCTCCACGTGGCAAATCTAACAACGAAGTAATGCGTTTCTGCCAAGCTTACTTGTTAGAACTTTCTAAACACATTGGTCCTGACACCGACATCCCAGCTGGTGACATCGGCGTAGGTGCTCGCGAAGTAGGTTATATGTTCGGTATGTACCGCAAACTTTCTGGCGAATTTACTGGTACTTTCACTGGTAAAGGTTTGGAATTTGGTGGTTCACTTATCCGTCCTGAAGCTACCGGTTATGGTAACATCTATTTCTTGAATAGCATGCTAAAAACTCGCAACATCGAACTAGCTGGCAAACGCTGCTTGGTATCGGGTTCGGGTAACGTTGCTCAATATACTTGCGAAAAATTGCTTCAATTGGGCGCAATTCCTTTGACTCTTTCTGATTCTAACGGTTATATCTACGATCCAGAAGGTATCACCTTTGAAAAATTAGCATACGTAAAAGAATTGAAAAACGTTCAACGTGGCCGTATCAAAGAATACGCAGAAAAATATGGTTGCAAATACGTAGAAGGAGCTCGTCCTTGGGGCGAAGTTGCTGACATTGCTCTTCCTTGTGCAACTCAAAACGAATTGAATGGCGACGATGCTAAAACCCTTTTGGCTAACGGCGTAATTGCTGTATCAGAAGGTGCAAACATGCCTTCTACTCCAGAAGCTGTAGAAGCATTCCAAGCTGCTAAAATCCTTTACGCTCCTGGTAAAGCTTCTAACGCTGGTGGTGTTGCAACCTCTGGTTTGGAAATGAGCCAAAACTCTGGCCGTATTAGTTGGAGCCGCGAAGAAGTTGACACTAAATTGCAAAGCATCATGGCTAACATTCACGAAAACTGCGTAAAATACGGTACCGAAGAAGATGGTTACATCAACTATGTAAAAGGTGCTAACATTGCAGGCTTTATGAAAGTAGCTAAAGCAATGATGGCTCAAGGCATCATCTAAGAAAATTTAAATCACTCAATTATCCATTGCACCGTTCCATTTTTATGGGATGGTGCAATGCCGTATAAACAAATAAACAAGCATGAATAAAATTGTTAGTAAAGAGCACTTTTCTGAAAACGTAGTAAAATTAGAAATTGAAGCTCCACTTATTGCTAAATCGCGTCGTGCAGGTCACTTCGTAATTGTTCGCGTTGGCGAAAAAGGCGAACGTATTCCACTTACCATTGCAGGTTCTGACCTAGAAAAAGGTACCATCACGTTGGTGGTTCAAAAAATTGGTGTATCATCAACCAAATTATGCGCCTTAAACGTAGGCGACGAGGTTACTGACGTAGTAGGTCCATTGGGCAAAGCTACCCACATCGAAAACTTTGGCACTGTTGTATGTGCATGCGGTGGTGTAGGTACCGCTCCTATGCTTCCTATTGTTGAAGCATTGAAAAAAGCAGGCAACAAAGTTATCACCGTTTTGGCAGCTCGTACTAAAGATTTGATTATTTTGGAAGAAGAAATGCGTAAATTCTCTGACGAAGTAATCATTATGACCGACGACGGTTCTTACGGTACACAAGGTTTGGTAACCAACGGTGTTGAAGGTGTTATCAACCGCGAAAAAGTAGACCTTTGCGTAACCATCGGTCCTGCTATCATGATGAAATTTGTTTCTTTATTGACAAAAAAATACGAGGTTCCTACCGTTGCTTCTCTTAACACCATTATGGTGGACGGAACAGGTATGTGCGGTGCTTGCCGTGTATCGGTTGGCGGCGAAACCAAATTTGTTTGCGTGGACGGTCCAGAATTTGACGCTCACCAAGTAGATTTTGACGAAATGATGATGCGTATGGGCGCATATCGTGCAGAAGAACAAGCCGCTATGGCAGCATACACCAACCAAAAATAATTAGAACGATGCAAAACTTAATTGATAGAAATGCCCCATGGCGCGACGAGTTGCGCAAGGCAATGAAAAACAAAGAACGCACCGAAATTGCGCGCGTTGAAATGAACGAGTTGGACGGCGAATACCGCAGCCATAACTCGGAAGAAGTAAACCAAGGCCTTACCGAAGAGCAAGCCTTGATGGAAGCAAAACGTTGCTTAGACTGCCCCAACCCTAGCTGTATGAACGGTTGTCCTGTAAGCATCAACATTCCTTCGTTTATTAAAAACATTGAACGTGGCGAATACCTAAACGCTGCTAAAGTGTTGAAAATGACTTCTGCACTTCCAGCTGTTTGTGGCCGTGTATGTCCTCAAGAAAAACAATGCGAAAGCCAATGTATCCACCTAAAAATGGGTAAAAAACCCGTGGCTATTGGTTATTTGGAACGTTTTGCTGCCGACTACGAACGCGAAAGCGGTCAAATGTCAACTCCACAAGTAGCTCCTGCTAACGGTATCAAAGTTGGTGTAGTTGGTTCGGGCCCTGCTGGACTTTCGTTTGCTGGCGATATGGCTAAATTGGGTTACGATGTAACTGTATTTGAAGCGTTGCACGAAATTGGCGGTGTTTTAAAATATGGTATTCCTGAATTCCGTTTGCCTAACAAAATTGTTGACGTAGAAATCAACAACCTAGAAAAAATGGGCGTTACCTTTGTTAAAGACTGCATTGTTGGTAAAACCATCAGCTTTGACGATTTAAAAGCAGAAGGCTTTAAAGGTTTGTTTGTAGCAAGTGGTGCTGGTCTTCCTAACTTTATGAACATCAAAGGCGAAAACCTAATTGGTGTAATGTCGTCTAACGAATACCTTACCCGTGTTAACCTAATGAGCGCTGCCAAAGACGATTTTGATACTCCTGTATTAAAAGGTAAACGTGTAGCCGTTATTGGTGGTGGTAACACCGCTATGGACTCGGTTCGTACCGCTAAACGTTTGGGGGCAGAATTGGCCATGATTGTTTACCGTCGTAGCGAAGAAGAAATGCCTGCTCGTGTTGAAGAAGTTAAACACGCTAAAGAAGAAGGTGTTGAATTTAGAACTTTGCACAATCCTATTGAATATTACGGTGACGAAAAAGGCCGCGTAAAACAAATGTTGCTACAAAAAATGGAATTGGGCGAACCCGATGCTTCTGGTCGTCGCAAACCCGTTGCCATCGAAGGTGCAACCGAACTAATTGATGTAGACACTGTTATTGTGAGCGTTGGTGTATCACCTAACCCACTTATTCCTAACAGCATCGAAGGTTTGGAAGTATCGCGCAAAGGTACTATCGTAGTAAACGACGATTTACAAAGTGCTATTCCTATGATTTTTGCTGGTGGTGACATTGTTCGCGGTGGCGCTACCGTTATTCTTGCTATGGGCGACGGCCGCAAAGCCGCAGCATCTATGCACGCATATTTGAATAAATAATTAGGAGTTAGGAATTAGGAGTTAGGAGTTATTTCTCCTTTCTCCTTTCTCAACTCTCCTTTAACTTAATTTGAAAAATTATGATTAAAGTAGCCATTATAGGATACGGCAACATTGGCAAATTTGCCTTACAAGCCGTTCAAGCTGCCCCCGATATGGAATTGGCGGGTATTGTTCGTCGCGATGCCACCAACGTTCCTGCCGAATTAGCAGGCATCAAGGTAGCTTCTAGCATTGACGACCTAGGCAAAGTAGACGTAGCCATTTTGTGTGGTCCTAGTAGAAGCGTGCCCCAAACTGCAGCCGAACTACTAGCCAAAGGCATCTGCACCGTAGATAGTTTTGATATCCACACCGATATCTGGGCACTTAGCCAACAACTAGAGCCCATTGCTAAAGCCAATAATGCAGCGGCCATTATTTCGGCTGGTTGGGACCCAGGTTCAGACTCAGTTGTTCGCGCATTGCTTAAAGCCATGGCTCCTAAAGGTTTAACCTACACCAACTTTGGTCCTGGCATGAGCATGGGCCACTCGGTAGTGGCACGTAGCAAAGAAGGCGTTAAGAACGCACTTTCTATGACCATTCCTTTGGGAACTAGCGTACATCGCCGCATGGTTTACGTTGAACTAGAAGAAGGCGCAAGCCTTGAAGCAGTAACGGCTGCCATCAAATCTGACTCTTACTTTAGCCACGACGAAACACACGTTATTCCCGTTGCTAGCGTAGACGAACTACAAGACATGGGACACGGTGTACTCATTGAACGCAAAGGTGTATCGGGTACCACCCAAAGCCAACGTTTCTCGTTTAGCATGACCATTAACAACCCTGCACTTACTAGCCAAATTTTAGTTAGCTGCGCACGTGCAGTTGTTAAACAACGTCCCGGAGCTTACACCCTACCAGAAATTGCACCTATGGATATGCTATATGGTGATCGCGAAGCGTTAATACGCGAGCTAGTGTAATCATAAAAGGAGAAATGAGACGTGTTGATGACCGAAGGGAATAAAGGAGAAAGGAGAAATCTTTTCTCCTTTTTTTGTCCTTCGACTTTCGACCTTCGACTTGCGACTTTATTCGCTGCCTCATGATTCTTGGCGGCACTAGCTTTGCTCATGTTGCTCACGTTCGGCATAATCAAAGTAAACTTTGCTTCTGCCCTCACTTAATCGCAACTGTCGGGATAATCAATGCTGGGCCCTTTAATATCTTTGGCTGCGCCTCGGTATAGTTCAAGCAAGCTTGACTCTACACTCGGCTTGCACAAAGATTCGACAAGCTCAGGGACCGCATTGCTTCTGCTCTCACCTCGCACAAAAATTACTCAATGCTGCGCATTTCGTGATTTTTCTCATGACTCGGCATAGTCAAGTAAACTTGACTATGCGCTCGCTATTCGAAAAATTCCTAATTCCTAATTACACATTCCTAATTTTTTTTATATCTTTGCACCGAAATTTTAAACTTCACAAAATAATGGACGATTATTATCCGAACAATTGCTGTAATTTATAAATGGAGAAGGTTCTATCTCCATTTTGATAAACATTTGGAGGTAACCTATGAGAACATTTTTAAAAAACGGTACCGGACTAGTTCCATGCGACAACTGGGAACCCAACTGCTGGGTAAACGTTGTTAAACCCACCATTCAAGACAAAAAGTACTTAACTGAGACATTAAAAGTCCCCGAAGCATTTTACGACGACATCGAAGACGTTGACGAACGTCCACGTATTGAAGTAGAAGACGGTTGGTGCTTTATTTTGATGCGTATTCCTTGCAAACTGCAGGACGAAAACACATCGTTTACCACCGTACCCTTAGGTATTATTTTTAAGGACGATATTTTTGTATCGGTATGTTTCTTTAAAACAGACCTTATACCCGACTTTATACAGTACACAAAACGCAAAAACATTCAATTTACAGACAATATCAACTTTGTTTTTCGTTTTCTATTATCGTCTAGCATTTGGTTCTTGAAATACCTTAAACAAATCAACATCCAAACCAAAGCTGCCGAAAAACAACTAGAAACATCGGTACGTAACGAAGACCTGCATACCTTGCTTCGTCTAGAAAAATGTTTGGTTTATTTTACCACTTCGCTTCGTGGCAACGATATTTTAACTCATCGTTTAAAAAATATGCGCGGAGCCAAAGAAGTGTACGACCCCGATTTGGTAGAAGACGTAGAAATTGAATCAAAACAAGCATTAGAGCAATCGTTGGTGTACAGCGAGGTGCTTAGTGGCATGATGGATGCCTACGCATCGGTTATCTCTAACAACTTGAATATCATTATGAAACGCCTTACTTCTATTTCGTTGGTACTGATGATGCCCACGTTGATAGCTAGTTTTTTAGGCATGAACTTAGAAGAAGGCACCACTATTTTTAATTGGTTATTTTGGGCTACAGTAGGTGCTAGTTTGCTAATCACCCTATTGGCTGCCTTATACATGATAAAAAAGAAGTGGTTCTAACAACACAATGGATAAAAGAAAATCCTTGATAATCGAAAGATTACCAAGGATTTTTTCTTTGTCGGGATGACAGGATTCGAACCTGCGACCACACGCCCCCCAGACGTGTACTCTAACCGGGCTGAGCTACATCCCGCTGTTGCGAGTGCAAAGATAAAACAAAGCAAGCACATAAAAAAATAAGTTTGATTATTTTTTTTACTAAACGCCACGAAAAACAAACATAAACACACAAAAGCGACAAAAAAATGAAATAAGGAGAAAATTATATTACCTTTGTTGCTTTAATTGCTAAACGTATGAAAAAAATCCTTCCACACCTAATTGCTATTATTAGCTTTTTAGTGATTACCTTTATTTATCTATACCCATCGTTACAAGGCAAAACCATCTTTGGAGGCGACACTGCTGGTTATGTAGGTATGAGCCACGAAGCACTTTCCTACAATCAAACTGCCGACGAACAAACCCTGTGGACTGGATCGATGTTTGGCGGGATGCCCACGTATCAAATCTGCATGAAAGAACCAAATTCTATTGTTTCTTACATTGATCAATGCTTTCATATATTACCTGGACCCACCTATCGTGTATTCTTATACCTAATAGGATTTTACGTTCTTCTTATTGCTTTAGGCACTTCACCGTATCTATCTATAGCAGGAGCCATTGCCTTTGCCTTTGGATCTTATAACCTTATTATATTAGTAGCAGGGCACAATACAAAAGCCCTTGCCATTGCATACATGGCACCCATTATAGCCTCTATCTATGTTGGTTTTAGAAAAAATCCATGGTGGGGAGCATCGCTTTTAGGGTTGTTTTTAGGACTAGGACTATACGCCAACCACATACAGATTATTTACTATACCTTATTTACCGTTATCTGCTTTGGCATCTCCGAACTTATTTTTGCCATTAAAGAAAAACAACTAAAACCCTTCTTTATTACCATTGCCTGGCTTTGTTTAGGAGCCATGGTGGCGGTTGGATTAAATGCCACACGTCTTATTACTACTGCCGAATATGCCAAAGCTACCATGCGTGGCGAAAGTAACGGATTAACCCTTACCCAATCGGGGCAGCAAGAAGGGTTAGATTTTGATTACATTACCAATTGGAGTTATGGTATTGACGAGACACTTACCTTGCTCATTCCCAATTACATGGGTGGAGCGTCTGGCGGAACACTAGACGAGAATAGTGAGACTGCTAAAACCATTAGCGAGTTAACAGGCATGCGTGGGGCTAAACTTACCAAAACCATGGAAACATTCCAGTTACCACTCTATTGGGGCGACCAACCCTTTACTGCAGGACCAGTATACGTAGGTGCCATTGTATGTTTCCTATTTGTATTAGGATTACAAATATTACCCAACAAAGAGCGTTGGTGGCTTTTAGGCGCCACTGTGCTAGGCATACTACTTTCGTGGGGTTACCACTTTGAGCCATTATCTAGGTTCTTTGTAAATTACGTACCCATGTATGCCCAATTTAGAACGGTATCCATGACACTTACCATTAGCTGCTTGTGCATGTGTATTATGGCATTCCTTGCCCTAAAACAATGGTGCAGTAGCGAGAAACAACCCTCATTAAAGCCATTATATATTGCTGCAGGCATCACAGGAGGAATCTGTTTATTGTTTGCGCTAATGCCCTCGTTAGCAGGAAGTTTTACAGCTCCAAACGATGCTAATTTAACAGGCAACTACGCTTTCTTACAAGAAACACTACCACTAGATAGAGCCTCATTACTAAGCCAAGATGCATGGCGTTCGTTTGCTTTAATTGCAATGGCATTTATTGCTTTATGGGTTTATAACAAACGATACATAAAAACCAATACATTAGCCGTTGTTATCATTGCATTAGTAGCCATCGACATGCTCCCCATTGCCCATCGTTACCTAAACGAAGATCATTTTGTTAGTGAAAAATCAACCAAAAATCAATTTAAACCATCCACTGCCGACCAATTAATTTTGCAAGATAAAGACCCTAATTTTAGGGTATTAAACCTAACGGTAGATGTATTTAATAGTGCACAACCCTCTTATTTTTACAAAACCATAGGCGGATACAGCGCCGTAAAACTACGTCGTTACCAAGAATTAATAGACGTTCATTTAGCCAAAGAAATAGAAACAGCTATTGGCCAACTACGTAGCATCACTACGTATGCAGATGCCGACTCTATTTTTGCGGCAACTCCTGTTATTAACATGCTAAACACCAAATACTTGGTATATCACCCAGAAGCTATGCCTATCCATAACCAGTACGCCATGGGCAATGCTTGGTTAGTAAGCGAAATAGATTGGAGTCACAATGCCGACCAAGAAATGCTAGCCCTTCACCAAGAAGACTTGCATCAAACCGCTATTATTGACACCTGCTTTAGTAAACTATTCAGTCAGCAGGTATACCAACCACAATTCGGAAGCATACAATTAACTGATTATCAGCCCAATCAACTTACTTACCATTTTACCAGTACCACACCACAAGTAGCCGTTTTCTCTGAAATTTACTACTATACAGGGTGGAAAGCATACGTTGACGGAGTAGAAATGCCACACTGCCGCGCCAACTACGTTTTAAGAGCCATGCCACTAAAAGCAGGCACATACGACATCGTATTTAAGTTTGAACCACAGTCGTACCAAATTGGCAAAATTTTGACAATTATTTGCTCGGTACTCTTGACTTTGGCTTTTGGATATATTATCTTTGCGAAATTCAAAAAAAGCAGGCATGAATAAAAAGCAAAACATAGCGGCAGGACACTTATTTAATTCGCGTCTTACCTCTATTATAAGCATATCATTGGTTATTTTCTTAATAGGAGCAACCACTCTTATGGTATTATTAACCAATGAGTTATCGGTATACATTCGCGAAAACTTGACGCTATCGATTGTTTTAAAAGACGATGTTAAAACGGCCGATATTCAAAAATTGCAAAAAAACTTAGACGCTTGTCCCTTTACCAATACCACACAGTATATCGACAAAGAAACAGCTGCCAAAGAGTTGGCAGAAGAATTGGGACAAGACCCTACCGAATTTTTGGGCTACAATCCGTTGCTTGGTTCGTTAGAAATGACCTTAAAGTCAGACTATGCAAACAACGATAGCATTGCCATTATAGAACAATCTTTACAACGGATGCCAGAGGTAAAAGAAGTTATTTACCAAAAAGACCTTATCGATACCATCAACCAAAACGTACGCCGCATTTCGGTGGTATTACTAGGGTTGTCGGCACTGCTTATTTTAATATCTTACGCACTGATTAGCAACACAGTACGATTATCAGTTTATGCCAAACGTTTCCTTATCCATACCATGAAACTGGTAGGAGCAACAGGAGCATTTATTCGCAAACCATTTTTAGTGCAAGGCATCGTAACCGGTTTAATATCGGCCATCCTAGCTATGGGTATGCTCTCTAGCATCCTATTCTTGTTGCGCGACGAGTTAAGCCAATTGCTTTCTATCGAAAGCATGAATGCGCTTCTTATCTCGTTTGTAGTGATGATTATATCGGGTATTACCATTACCACCATTGCTACGCATTTATCTGTAACCCGTTATTTACGTCTACACGTAGACGATATGTATTATATCTAAGCCTTATGAGTGAAGAAAATAACTTAACACTTCGACTAAATAAAAAGAATCTATGGTGGATTGGCGCAGGTGTTGTTGTCATCATCATTGGATTTGCCTTAATGATGGGCCCTGTATCAGAAGAAGGATGCTTTGAGCAAGACATTTATAGTGTTAGACGCATTGTGGTAGCACCTGTCATTGTATTTTTTGGCTACCTTTCTGTTATTGTCTCCTTATTTTACAAACCCAAAAACAAAAAGAAATAAAAAATGAACTGGTGGGAAGCACTTATCCTTGGTTTGATACAAGGATTAACCGAGTTTTTGCCTGTTAGTAGCAGCGGACACCTTGAGATTGGGCAAGCCTTATTTGGTAGTTCTGGCCAAGACAACCTTCTTTTTGCCGTAGTAGTACATGCTGCTACCGTACTAAGTACCATTACCATTTTATGGGCAGAAATATGGGCACTTTTAAAGGGTTGTTTTACTAAAACATGGAATCCCGAAAAAGAATACATCGTTAAAATAGCTATTTCGATGATTCCCATTTTTATTGTGGGCATCTTTTTTAAAGACCAAGTGGAAGCTTTCTTTGGACAAGGCTTGCTTATTGTAGGTTGTTGTCTTATCATTACCTCGTTATTACTTGCTTTTGCCTACTTTGCCAAACCTCGCGTTCGCGAAAACATTTCGTACCGCGATGCCTTTATTATAGGTATTGCACAAGCATGCGCTGTACTACCTGGCTTATCGCGTTCGGGCACTACCATTGCTACGGGTTTATTACTTGGCAACAAGAAAGAAAGCATTGCGCAATTCTCTTTTTTAATGGTATTGGTTCCTATTCTAGGCGATGCTTTCTTAGAATTACTACATATTTTACAAGGTGAAGTGGTGGTAAATATCCCCATTTTATCGTTGGTTCTAGGATTTATTGCCGCTTATATTTCGGGATGCTTAGCCTGTAAATTTATGATTCACATTGTAAAAAAAGGCAAACTTATCTATTTTGCAGCCTATTGTTTAATTGCCGGCGGTTTAGCCATTATCTTAGCATAATACAAATTGGACTATATCGCAGGAGAAATACTATATTTTAACAAGCCCCTCACATGGACCTCATTTAATCTTGTGAACCGTGTGCGTGGGGTTTTGTCGCGTCATTTAGGTGTAAAAAAACTAAAGGTAGGGCATGCAGGCACACTAGACCCCTTGGCAACTGGTGTTATGATTCTTTGCACAGGCAAAGCCACCAAACTTATTGAATCGTTTCAATACCAAACCAAAGAATACATTGCTACCTTGCAACTAGGAGCAACCACCCCATCGTTCGATTTAGAAAAAGAGATTGATGCAACGTATCCAACCGAACACATTACAGAAGAGTTGGTACGCAGTACTTTACAACAATTTGTAGGTACCATCGAACAAATTCCGCCTACTTTTTCGGCCGTAAAAATAGACGGCAAACGTGCCTATCAATACGCACGCGAAGGCATGGAAGTTGAAATCAAGCCTAAAACATTGGTAATAGACGAGATAGAACTTATTGATTGTCAATTACCTAGCATAACTATACGGGTAGTATGTAGCAAAGGTACCTACATACGCGCTTTGGCCAGAGACATTGGCCTTGCCTTGCAAAGCGGAGCGCACCTAACCGCCCTAAAACGCACCCGAATTGGCGATATTACATTAGACCAATGCCTTGAATACGAAGACTTTGTACAACAACTAGCAAATAAAAATATTGACTAATTATACTATGAAATTATCTCAATTTAAATTCAAATTACCCGAAGAACAAATTGCGCAATATCCTAGCAAATTTCGCGACGAATGCCGTTTGTTGGTATTAAACAAAAAAACTGGTCAGATTGAACACAAAATATTCAAAGAAATTTTGCAATATTTTGATGAGCACGACTTGTTTGTATTCAACGACACCAAGGTATTCCCTGCACGTTTGTACGGCAACAAAGAAAAAACAGGTGCCCGCATTGAGGTATTCTTGTTGCGCGAGTTAAACGAGGAACTACGTTTGTGGGACGTTTTGGTGGATCCTGCGCGTAAAATCCGTATTGGCAACAAATTATACTTTGGCGAAGACGATTCATTGGTAGCCGAAGTTATTGATAATACCACCTCACGCGGCAGAACCCTTCGTTTTTTGTTTGACGGCGACCACGATACATTCAAACAAGTGCTATACAGCATGGGCGAAACCCCTCTTCCACGCAGCATTATGCGCGAGGTAGAACCCGAAGATGCCGAACGCTACCAAACCATCTTTGCTCGCAACGAGGGTGCTGTAGTGGCTCCAACCTCGGCTCTTCACTTTAGCCGCGAATTGATGAAACGCATGGAAATCAAAGATATCGATTCTGCTTTCTTAACCCTACATGCTAGTTTAGGCAACTTCCGCGACATTGATGTAGAAGACCTTACCAAGCACAAAATGGATTCGGAACAATTGATTATACCCGAAGAAACCTGCCAACTAATAAACAAAGCTCAAGACGATAAAAAACGCATTTGTGCAGTTGGAACCACGGTAATGCGTGCTTTAGAAACAGCGGTTTGTACCGAAGGTCACGTAAAAGCATTTGATGGATGGACCAATAAATTCATTTTCCCTCCTTACGATTTTACAGTAGCGTCTTCGATGGTAGCTAATTTCTATTTCCCTTATTCGCAATTACTTATGATGGTAGCGGCTTTTGGTGGATACGACTACGTAATGAATGCCTACAACGAAGCCCTAAAAGAAGGCTATCAATTTGGCACTTACGGCGATGCCATGTTAATTATTTAATAGGCCAGAATAAGTTACTTATTTTTGACTATTTAGATATTTTAATTATATTTGCGCCTTGTTTTTAGGCAATAAAGACTTATTACAAACGATTACAATAATTTAATAACCTTATAGAATATGCAAAACAAAGGATTTGTAACATTGTTTGCTGTATTGTTGGGGTTAGTATGTTGTTTTTACCTATCGTTTAATGTAGTTACCTCTATCTACAACGGTAAGGCAAAAGAATATGCTAACGGCGACAAAATGGCAGAGTACCATTATTTGGACTCCATGGCTACCGAAGAAGTTTGGTTGGGTTACACCCTAAAAGAATGCCGTGAGAATGAATTAAATTTAGGTCTTGACTTAAAAGGCGGTATGAACGTTATCTTGGAAGTATCTGTTCCTGATATTGTTCGTACACTTTCTGGCAACAGCAAAGACGAAACATTTAACAAAGCCATGGAAATGGCTATTGCTCGTCAAACCGAAAGCCAAAAAGACTTTATTGATTTATTCCAAGAGTCTTACGAAGAGTTAGATGCTAACGCACGTTTGTCTGCTATCTTCACTACTTTCGACTTAAAAGACCGAATCAGCCTAAAAAGCACCAACGAAGAAGTCATTAACGTATTAAAAGAAGAAGTACAAGCTACTGTTGACAACTCGTTCAACGTACTTCGTACCCGTATTGACCGCTTTGGTGTGGTACAACCTAACATTCAACGCCTCGAAACCAATGGTCGTATTTTAATTGAGCTTCCTGGTATCAAAGAACCCGAACGCGTTCGTAAACTATTACAAGGTTCGGCTAGCCTTGAATTCTGGGAAACCTACAACCTAACAGAAATCTATCCAGCTTTAGAAAAAGCCAATGCCGTAGTTAAAGAATATGTGGCAAGCATTACTCCTACTGCAGCAGCAACCGAGTCTGTTCAAGCCACCAATGCTACCAGCGCTACCGACTCGCTAAGCGCAGCTTTAGCAGCCGATGCCATTGCACAAGCAGATAGCGTAGCACAAATGGAACAATTTGCTAAAGAAAATCCTTTATTCAGCAAATTGTTAATCAACAACTACCAAGGTCAATTGGGTTATGGTCCTGCTGTAGGTGCTGTTAGCATTCGCGACACCGCTACGGTAATGGAATACCTAAAACTACGTCAAGTAAAAGAAGTATTACCACGCGATTTGGGTTTCCGCTGGACGGTTAAACCTGTAGACGAAAAAGGTCTTTACTATCAATTGGTAGCCATCAAAATTACCAACCGCGACGGCAAAGCACCTCTAGGTGGTAATGTAATTGTAGATGCGCGCGAAAACTTAAGCCAAGTTAGCGCTAACTACACCGTTAGCATGTCAATGAATCCAGAAGGTGCCAAAACATGGGCTCGCTTAACCAAAGAAAACATTGGTCGTAGCATTGCTATTGTATTGGACGATATGGTATATTCATATCCTAATGTAAACACCGAAATTACTGGTGGTCAATCAGAAATTTCGGGTGACTTTACCGCACAAGAAGCAAAAGACTTGGCCAACGTACTTAAATCTGGTAAAATGCCTGCTCCATCGCGCATTGTACAAGAAGACATTGTTGGTCCATCATTGGGTCAAGAAGCTATCGAAAAAGGTTTGTGGTCATTTGCCATTGCCTTTGCATGCATCATGATATACATGATTTTCTTCTATGGTTTACTTCCTGGTTTAATTGTAGACGGCGCCTTGTTGTTGAACGTATTCTTCTTGGTAGGTATCCTAGCATCGTTCAAAGCGGTTCTTACCCTACCTGGTATTGCAGGTATTGTACTTACCATGGGTATGGCTGTTGACGCCAACGTACTTATCTACGAACGTATCAAAGAAGAGTTAAGAGCGGGCAAATCGCATAAAGCAGCTGTAACAGACGGTTATAAAAATGCTATGTCTGCTATTGTAGACTCTAACTTAACCACCGTACTTACAGGTATTATCTTGTTCTACTTTGGTACCGGTCCTATCAAAGGTTTTGCTACTACCCTTATCATTGGTATCATTACCTCGTTCTTTACCGCTGTATTTGTTACTCGCTTAATTTACAGCAGCATGAGCGAAAGTGGCAGCCTAAGCAAATGGACCTTCACCACCAAACTATCTAAAAACTTGCTTACCAATGTAAAAGTAAATTGGTTAAAACTACGTAAAGCTAGCTACGTGGCTGCAGGCATTATGGTAATTGGTGCTATTGCATCGTTGTTTACCTTAGGTCTAAACCAAGGTATCGACTTTACCGGTGGTAGAAACTATGTAGTTCGCTTTAACGAAAACGTAAATACAGAAGACATCAAAGACCTACTAGAAGACGGATTCCAAGATGCCTCTGTATCGGTAATTACCATTGGTAACGACAAACAAGTTCGTATCTCTACCAACTACAAAATTACCGATAACAGCCAAACTATTGATGACGAAGTAGAAAGCATTCTTTATACCGAATTACAAGGTATGTTCGAAGGCCAAGGCGTTAGCAAAGATATGTTTATCAATGGTTATGTTCTTAACGATGGTAAAGCAGAACTAGCCACCGAAGACGCTACAGAAACCTTGGGTATTCAAAGTTCGCAAAAAGTAAGTGCAGCTATTGCAGACGATATTAAATTTGATGCATCTTTGGCTATCTTACTATCAATCATCGGTATTGGTCTATACATTTTGGCTCGTTTCCGTAATATTTCTTATAGCACTGGCGCATTGTTTGCCTTGGTACACGACGTTATCTTCATCGTTGGAGCTTACTCGTTACTATACAAAATTATGCCATTCTCAATGGAAATCGACCAATCGTTTATTGCGGCCATCCTAACCATTGTAGGTTACTCGATCAACGACAAAGTAGTAGTATTTGACCGTGTACGCGAAATTATAGGCATGTATCCTAAACGCGACCGTGGCGAAGTAATAAACGAAGCTATTAACGCTACCCTTATCCGTACATTAAGCACCTCGTTATCTACAGCATTGGTGTTAATTGTAATTCTACTATTAGGTGGCGAAACCATTAGAGGCTTTGTATTTGCTATGTTGCTTGGTGTAATTGTAGGTACCTACTCAACTATTTTCATAGCCGTTCCTGCAGCATACGATTTTATCAAAAAAGGCGATGCTAAAAAGCTAAAAAAATAAAACAACACTAATTGTTAGTGTAAGGGGCTGACCATGGTCAGCCCCTTATTTTTATACTCGCCCTGCGGATTTTAACAATTTCATTTGTATATTATAGCTCTCTACTATTTTTTTTATTTTTTTTATACAAACAAATCTTTTTTTTTCTATCTTCGTAAGCTAACAAATAAAAAATACCTATGAAAAAACTATTACTTCTTTGTGGTGCTGTTTTTTTAAGCATGCTTGCTTTTGCGCAGATTACCACTGAACCAACCTACATTACCCAAGATTACGCAGAAGATTTCGCTGTTATCTTTGATGCTACACAAGGCAGCAAAGGCATGGTAGGCGCCAAAGATTGCTATGCGCATACCGGTGTAATTACAGCAGCAAGCAAGAGTGATTCTGATTGGAAGCACGATACAAAATGGGGAGACAACGATGACAAATACAAATTAGAATCCATTGGCAAAGATTTATGGAAACTTACCATCAAAGGAGGCATTGCAGCTTACTACGGCCTTGAAGAAGGTGAAGCAGCTAAAAAATTAGTATTTGTATTTAGAAACTCCACCTCTACTCAAGAAGGTAAAAGCGAAAGTGGCGGTGATATTATCTACGAACTATACCCTGCTGGTAAATATATTGTAGACATCACATCGCCCGATGCAGGCATCAGCTACGAAGTTGGCGAAAAAATCAACATCAAAGCTACATTTTCTGCTCAAATGGAAACAGCAAAAATTACCATTGATGATGTTGAAGTATACAAACAAAACCAAGCAAGCAGCAATATTGAATACGAATATACCTTTACCAAAGTAGGCAAACAAACCATCAAAGTGATTGCTACTAAAGGCGAAGATGAATGTTCTAATTCACTAGAACTAGTTGTTGTTGAAGCAAGTACAGAAAAAGCATTACCAGAAGGTTTAGAAGAAGGTATCAACTATACTGGTGGCAATAAAGTAGCATTGGTATTTAGAGCGCCATTAAGCAAATGCATTTATGTGCTAGGTGACTTTAACAATTGGGAGAAAAACGAAGACTACCACATGTATCGTCACAATGTGTACGATGCTAGCGGCAACAAAACCAACACCCTATTTTGGTTAGAGTTTGAATTGGATGAAGTTACTAAAAAATACGCATTCCAATATTTAGTAGACGACAGAGTACAAGTAAGTGACCCTTATTCTAAAGTGATTCTAGACCCATGGAACGACAAAGAATTGTCTCGCTATTTAGAGGGTGAAGGATTACCTGCATATCCCGAAAAAGGCGATGGCTTAGTATCTATCTTACAAATAGAAGATGAAAATCCTTACCAATGGGAAGTAACAGATTTTAAAGCTCCTAAAAAAGAAGATTTAAACATCTACGAACTATGCGTTCGCGATTTTGTAAGCAACAAACGCTTATCTAATATCCAAGAGAACTACCTAGATTACAGTGAAAAACTCGGTGTTAATGCTATTGAATTAATGCCCGTATCCGAATTTGACGGCAACAACAGCTGGGGTTACGATCCTAACCACTATTTTGCATACGACAAAGCATACGGCAACAAAAACGAATACAAAGCATTCATTGACGAATGCCACAAACGCGGTATCGCCGTTATCATTGACATGGTATTTAACCATGGTACGGGTCAACAACCCTTTGCTAAATTGTACTGGGAAGGCAATGCAACTGCCGAAAACAACCCATGGTACAACCGTGTTGCAACACACCCCTACAACGTATTCCACGATATTAACCACGAATACGAAGGTACTCGCATGTTCTTTAAACGCGTATTAAAATATTGGTTGGAAGAATACAAAGTAGATGGCTTCCGCATGGACTTAACCAAAGGTTTGACACAAACTGTTTCTGGCGATGACGCAGGCAAATGGGGCAAATACGATGCAAGCCGTATTGTCATTCTAAAAGACTACTATAGTGCCGTTAAAGAAACCAAAGAAGATGCTTACTTTATCTTAGAGCACCTTTCTGAGTATGCAGAAGAAGAAGAATTAGCCAAAGCAGGCATGCTTCCATGGCGCAATATGAACAACAGCTATAACCAAGCCGCTAAAGGCGATCCAGGTTCTAGCCACTTTGTGGATGGCAACAAAAAAGGTGGCATGTACACCAACCAATGGGTAGGTTATGCAGAAAGCCACGATGAAGAACGCAACATGTTTATTGCTAAAGAATACGGAAAGGGCAACATCAAAACAGACGAAGCCGTTCGTCTAGGCCGTGTTCCTGCCTTGATTGCCTTCTCGCAACTACTACCTGGTCCTAAAATGTTATGGCAATTTGGCGAAATGGGTTACGACTACTCTATCAACTATTGTGGAGCAGGCAAACCCCTTGACGATGGTTGCAGAACCAGCCGCAAACCCATTCCATGGGTTTTGAAATGGGATCAAAACGAGCTACGCATGAACACCTACTATCAATCGGCCAAGGTTATTAATTTAAGAAGCAAACACCCTGCCTTCTTCCGCGAAGCATCGGTAACCGCTACCAATTGTAACCAAGCTAACTTTAGCATACCACGCCGTATTGATGTACACTATGTAAAACCAGCTAACGATCCTGCTGCAGAAGCAAGCATTGATATTATTATCCTAGCTAACTTCCACGCTAGCGAAAACATTACTACCAGTGGTGATTTCCGCCATACAGGTATTTGGTACAATTACATGACAGGCGAACAAGTACAAGTAAGCCGCACCAATAAAACCCTAACCTTAAAACCAGGCGAGTTGCTAATTCTTACATCGCGCAAATTAGATAATACTGTATCGATAGACGAAGCTACCGCTACCCAAAATGGTTGCTTGGTATATCCTACCGTTACCAACGATCTTATTACCGTTGTTGCAGCAGAAACACCAAACGCTATTCAAGTTTACAATTTAACAGGCAACCTAGTAGCTAGCAACACCGATAGCGAAACCATTTCGATGGCACAATTGATTAAAGGCACTTACCTAGTACGTGTACAAATTGGTGACCAAATTTCAACTCACAAAATCATTAAACAATAATACCATGAAACGTCACATATTATTTGCATCTATATTTGCTTTTGCAATCGCTTTTTGCGCTTGCTCTTCAAATAACGAGCCTCCTACACCCACCACACAAGATGAGATAGAGGCTGCATGGCCCGATTTATACGAAGTTACCGAAGCGGGTACCTTTGTAAAAGTAATGCGCGATACCACAGGCATGTTTATTATGGGCGATGACAACAGCACCGAAGCCAACGAAGCTCCTGCACACGTAGTTAAATTTAGCAAATCGTACTACATCGGCATGCTAGAAGTTACCCAAGCACAATGGACCGCCATTATGGGAAGCAACCCCTCTGATATCAAAGGCGATAACCTTCCTGTAAACAACATCAAATACAGCGATGCTACCAAATTTATAGAAAAATTAAATGAAAAAACAGGGTTAACCTTCCGCCTACCCACCGAAGCCGAATGGGAATACGCAGCCATGGGCGGTAAATTAAGCCAAGGTTACACCTACAGCGGTAGCAATAATGTAGACGAGGTGGCATGGTATGCTGGCAACTCTAACGATAACTTACAGCCTGGTGGTCTTAAAAAGGCCAACGAATTGGGCATTTACGACATGACTGGTAACGTGGCAGAATGGTGTCAAGACCGTTGCACTGCCTACAAAGCAACCGAGCAAACCGACCCAGTAGGAAAAACCGGTGGTTACGCTGTACGTGGTGGACGCTTTGACGACACAACAAATGGAACTAACTACTTACGTTGCAAAGCCCGCCTAGGCATGGAAAAATCATGCAAATTCTATAACTTAGGCTTACGCCTTTTGCTAGAAGAACCCAAAACTGCTCAATAAAAGAGCGCGTTTCATAACAAAAAAGCAGCGAAAATTTTCGCTGCTTTTTTTATTCGGTACAATTGGTACACATTGCTATAGATTTCCTATTGGTTCTTATTTGTTGCCTGAATTTTGCTGCCTTATCGCCATTCCATATAACATAAAAAGAGTCTTTAAACAGATTCCCATACGCATACGTTGCATGTTTATCGTAACAACAAGGCAATACCCTACCATATACATCCACTATCACAGATGACCACATCCTAAAGCATCTATTCTTCCACGCTTTCTTGGTACGTAAAGAACCATCTGCCAACTGAACATATCGTCTATTTTCTTCTTTTTGGGGAAACAAATAATTGTCGTAAAACTGAGCCTTCTTAAAATAAAACTTTCTAACACCCAACGATTTAACTAGGCTAACAATGGCTTGTTTTTCATTTTCTGTCGATTCCAACAACAAGCATTGCACCTCAACTGGTAATCCTGCTGCAACACAACGTTTAATACCATCGATTACTTTCAAGAAATCGCCCCCTACTCGATACTTTTGGTACGATTGCTGATTGGCACCATCTAAACAGATAATTAGGCGATTTAACCCTGTATGCTTTAGTTCATCTACTACCTCTTGGGTTAAAAAGTGGCCGTTGGTAGATACGCAAGTATAGATTTTTTTACTGCTAGCATATCGAATCATTTTGGGCAAATCATTGTTCAGAAAAGACTCCCCTTGAAAATATAGGTTAAGGTACATCAAGTAGGGTGACAAAGCATCCACTACATACGAAAAGTCTTGATACGATAATTTTTGGGCCTTTTTATCGATTTGATGCCTTCCTGTAGGGCACTGCGGACAAGATAAGTTACAATAGTTAGCAGGTTCTATAGAGGCAGCGTATGGATAGCCTGCTATGCGGGTATTTCCGCATAAGACTGCACGCATATACGAGCCTAACAATTTAGCTAAATTGCCAAACCGTTTGGCAGATAACCACGATAATGGATAATTAATCATTGCACAAAATTCCACAATAAAGAAATGCTTACGAAAAAAAATATGTTAATATTTATAAATATTACTAACAAACCTACATACTTTACTAAAAAAAGGACATTGCCTCTAATCTAGTTATCGTTTTTTTTCTATCTTTGTACCGATATACTGTATTTTAACAAAAGACAATTATTTACTTTAATAACAATAAAATGAAAAAAAGTTTATTACGCTTAGGAATGTGCTTGGCTGCTTTGGCAGTTTTAGCATCGTGTCAAGATTTGGGCGAATTAAAACCCGAATACTTTACCGTTAACCCCAACCCACTAGAAGTTAAAGGTGGCAAAGTTGAAGGTACCATTACCGCAACCTTCCCCGAAAAGTACTTTGCTGAAAAAGGTGTTGTAGAAGTAATTCCAGTATTGGTATACGAAGGAGGCGAAGCTGCTTCTGAATCTGCAACCTATCAAGGCGCTAAAGTTGAAGGTAACAACGAAACCATCCAATACAAAGCCGGTGGTACTGTATCTCAAAACTTCTCTTTCGACTATGTTCCTGCTATGAAACAATCAAAACTTGTTTTGCGTTTCAAAGCTACTTTGAAAGACAAAGAAGTTCAAATCCCAGAAATTCAAATTGCTGTAGGTTGTATTGCTACTGCTACTTTGGCTAATGCTGCCGAAATCAACCCTGCTATTGCTCCCGCTCAATTTATGCGCGACACGGCAGAAGTTACCAAAGCAGACATTATGTTCCAAATTCAACAAGCTAACGTAAGAAACAACAAAGACGTTAAAGCGTTGAATGCTGCTGCAGCTGCTACTAAAAAAGACTCTCTTCGCACTGTACAAGGCATCGAAGTTATTTCTGCTGCATCTCCTGATGGTGGTGTTGAATTAAACGAAAAATTGGCTACCAAACGTCAAGACAACACCGTTAAATTCTTGAAAAGACAAAAAAACAACCAAGCTGCTATTGATGCTAAATACATTGCTCAAGACTGGGAAGGTTTCCAACAATTGGTTAACGAATCTAACATCCAAGACAAAGAATTAATCTTGAATGTACTTAGCCAATACCAAGATCCTGCAGAACGTGAAGCACAAATCAAAAATCTTTCTGCTGCTTACACCGAGTTAGCAAAAGACATTCTTCCTAAATTGCGTCGTTCTCAACTAGCTCTTACCGTTATCAAAGCCGGTAAAACTGACGCTCAAATTTTGGAAATGGCAAAAGCTAACCCTGATACATTGAACGTAGAAGAATTGATGTATGCTGCTACCATCGCTGCAACTGCAGAAGATGCTGCTGCCTTTACCGAAGCTAACGCTAGCCAAAACCCAGACAACTGGAGAGCAGTAAACAACTTGGCTGCATTGCAATTTACCAAAGGTGAATTTGACAACACCAAAGCTACTCTTGCTAACGCTGCTAACAACGGCGGTGCAGAAGCTGCAGAAACCAACTTCAACAACGCATTGCTTGCTTTGGTTGACAACAACACCGAAGACGCTGCTGCATTCCTTGGCAAAGCAGCTAGCATTGAACAACTAAACGAAGCACAAGGTGTATTGAGCATTCAAAAAGGCGAATACGCTAAAGCTGTTGAAGCATTCGGTAATACTGTATCTAACAATGCTGCTTTGGCTCAATTGTTGAGCGGTAACTTAGACAAAGCTACCTCTATCCTAGAAAACGTAACCGACAAAAACGCAAATACCTACTATCTAATGGCTATCTGCGCGGCTCGCGCTAACGACCTAGAAAAAACTTGCGCTGCATTGAAATCGGTTGCTGGTATCTGCAAAGCAAAAGCTGCTAACGCTGCTACCGACCTAGAATTTGCTAAATACTGGTTGCTATCAGATTTTAAAGCTGCTATTCAATAAGCATATTTTTAACTAAAAAAGACGGGATAATCGGATGATTATCCCGTTTTTTTGTATTTTTGCATCCATATATACGGATTAGCAATCATGAAAAAGTATCTACTTGCAACACTACTAATAGTTGGCGCTTTAACTAGTTGCCTAAAAGAGGACGTCGTTTTAAAATCAAGCCCACACGTTAAGTCTTTTCGTTTTGAACATCACACGGCTGTACCTAATATTGAAACCATCCAATTTACCATCGACACCATCAATTGCGTTATCTTTAACGAGGACTCGGTAGGATACGGTTACGATTTATCTAAATTAAAACCTACCATCCAATTTACAGGTACTCCCAAAGAGATAAAAATGAACGGCAATTATTGGAGCGGAGAAGATAGCATCGATTTTCGCCAACCTGTTTCTCTGTACATACTCTCGCAAAACAAAAAAAGCGAGGCCACCTATACCATCACGGTAAATCAACATCGTGTAAATCCAGATGAGATTATATGGAAGAATCCTGTACTATTAAACAGCCATGCCACCTCTTTTAAAGCCACCAGCACAGAGCAAGCTGCCTACGTGTTTGCCTATAGCCAACAAGGCGAAACATGCTTATATACAGTTTATAGCAATACTGGCACTCAATGGCAACAAATAGCCAACTTTGAATCAGCATTTTCTATTATCTCCCTAGCAAGCCTTAACAACCAACTATACGCCATCAACCAAGAAGGCAACACATTGCTAAGGTTTAACCAAAACCAATGGGACGCTGTTGCTACCTTTACGGAGGGCACCATTACCCAACTAATAGGTAGCCTTAAAAATAAACTATGGATGCAAGGTCAACATAGCAATACTCCACTGCTTATATCGTACAACGAACATCAACTACAAATAGAAGAACAAAGTACGCTTCCTACCCAATTTGCATCAGAAGGCGCTACTGCATTACAAACCCCATACGGGCTTTACCTTATTGGTGGAGAGGTAGATGGTACATCACAAAATTGCATTCTTTCTTCAGACAACGGTTATTACTGGACCAACATCCTTAACCAAACAGGAAAATACAGCATTACTCCCCGTTACAATGCTATATGCGCCTACTACAACCATCACATTTTTGTAATGGGCGGATACAACAACCATCAAGTAGTAACCAACAACTACACCTCAAGCAATAACGGTTATTCTTGGGATAATATGCCTTCGTATCAACAGCTTCCAGATGCGTTTTATTTTCAAGAAGGAGCATGCGCCACCGTATTCAACAACAACCTATACGTATTTAATAAACCCAATAGCGGGCAAAATGGATTAGAGGTATGGGAAGGACGCATCAGAATTGTAGATTTTATTAAACAATAAAAGATGCTTAGAACGGCCATTTTTCCAGGATCATTCAACCCCTTTACACAAGGGCATGCCAACATTGTTGAACGAGCATTGCAACTGTTTGACAACGTTATCATTGCCATTGGCAACAATAGCGAAAAATGCCAACAAGCAGAAAACAATCAGGCTACCATACAACAATTGTACCAAAACAATCCACGCATTAAAGTGATTCAATACAATTGCCTAACGGCCGATTTAATAAAAAAAGAAAATGCCACGTGCATTATACGTGGCATTAGAAATGAAACCGATTTGGCATACGAACAAGAAATTGCCAAGGTTAACTATACATTTTTTGGGGTAGAAACCATCTTTCTGCTAGCCAATCCGGCTTTAAAAGAGGTTTCCTCTAGTATTGTTCGCGAATTAAAGAAATACGGAAAAGACGTTTCTTCGTATCTTCCGCAACAAGATTAAAGCGTAGCAGAAATTTTGCTAACACGTGCTAAGTGACGTCCCCCTTCAAAATCGGTTTGAAGGAAGGCTTCAATAATCAACTCTGCGGTTACTTGGCTAATAAAACGGGCAGGAATTGACACAATGTTTGCATCGTTGTGTTGACGAGCCAATTTAGCCAATTCTACTTGCCAGCACAAAGCAGCACGTACGTTTTTGTACTTATTGGCAACCATGCTTACGCCATTACCGCTACCGCAAATAGCAATACCAAAATCAAAGTTTCCGTCGTTTACTTCTTTGGCCATAGGATGAATCATATCGGGATAATCAACACTATCGCTCGAGAATGTTCCAAAATCTTTTAACTCAAACAACTTGTCCGAGAAAATTTTAACCAATTCTTCTTTTAGTTCAAAACCTGCATGATCGCAAGCTACAGCAACGCGTAAAGTATTTAAATCTTTCATTTTATAAAGAAAATTAATTAGGGTACAAAGGTAACGAATTTTGACAACTCTTCCCAAAATTGTGGGTACGATTTAGTGACTACCTGCGGATTATTAATACAAATAGTTCCTGTCTTAAACACAGCAGGCGCAAATGCCATGGCCATGCGATGATCTTCGTAGGTATCAATGCATATAGGCTGGGTAACAGGGCATCTTTCTCCATTCCACTGCAACACACCCTCTGCCACCTCGCGCAATACATACCCCATTTTTTTGCTTTCTGTAATAAGGGCAGCAATACGATCCGTTTCCTTTATTTTTAAATTTCCCAACCCCGAAAATGTAAAAGGAATACCCAACATCATACAGGTAACCACCAAGGTTTGCGCCAAATCGGGCTGCGATGTTAAATCGCATGTATATTGCGATACAACAGATTCTACAGACGAGGACAATTCAACACCACCGTTTACAAAGGTAGTACGCACGCCTAATGGTTCAAATAAACTAACCAAATGCGCATCTCCTTGCCAGCTATCTTCTTGTAAATAAGGCAAAAAGAGGGTTGTATCAGGTCGTAAAGCCACCACTGCATACCAATAAGAGGCCGCCGACCAATCATTCTCTACTACAAACGATGCTGCCTTATAGCGTTGTGGAGCTACCCTAATGGTTGCACCATCAAACGTCGACTCTACCCCAAAGAAACGCATCAACGATAGTGTCATCTGTATATAAGGGACGCTTACCACTTTATCGGTAAGGCGCAAGGTTAAACCCTGCTCCATGTATGGGGCAATCATTAACAAAGCCGATATGTATTGGCTACTTACCCCACCATTTAAGGCAATTTCACCACCATGCAATGGTTTACCTACAATGCGCAACGGAGGATAACCTTCTTCTTGCAAATAACTAATTTCTGCCCCTAAACTACGCAAAGCATCCACCAGTATAGCAATGGGACGTTGATGCATCCTATCACTACCAGAAAGATCCCAAATACCAGGCATTTGCGCGTAATAGGCAGTTAAAAAGCGCATGGCCGTACCTGCCGCTCCAACATTGGGTGTATGCGTTTGCGATGACAAGGCATTTATTACAGCTTGCGTATCGTCACAATCCGACAAATTTTTAATGGACGACGCAAAACCGCCCAACGAGGCCACTACTAGCGCCCTATTGGCAATGCTTTTAGAAGCGGGCAAACGTACCTCAGCCGTCAATCTACCCTTGTTAATATAGTTAATACAAAGTTGTTTCATTTTCTTACATATCGCAGTGCAAAAATACAAAAAAACTATGGGCCTACCTATTATTATCAAATTTTAAGAGATATCAAAGCCCTTGGAGTTGTTAATTTGGATATTTCTAATTATATTTGCATGGTGGATTAAAAGGAGATACACTTTTATCCGTCAATAAACTAGAGATAATTAAATTTTATACATTCATTAATCACATTAAAAGATGGCAAATTTAGATTTAAGCAAGTACGGTATTACCGGAACTACTGAGATTGTACACAATCCTTCTTACGAAGTATTGTTTGCTGAAGAAACCAAAGCTGGTTTAGAAGGCTTTGAAGTTGGTCAAGAAACTGAACTTGGTGCAGTGAACGTTATGACAGGTATCTACACCGGTCGTTCGCCTAAAGACAAATTCATTGTAATGGACGAAACTTCTAAAAATACCGTTTGGTGGACATCTGACGAATATAAAAACGACAACAAACCTCTTTCTACCGAATCTTGGAACGCCCTTAAAGGTATCGCTCAAGATTGTCTTTCTAACAAAAGATTGTTTGTTATCGACGCATTCTGCGGTGCTAACGCTGATACCCGTATGTCAGTTCGTTTCATCATGGAAGTAGCATGGCAAGCACACTTTGTTAAAAACATGTTCATCCGTCCTTCAGAAGAAGATTTGGCAAACTTTGAACCTGACTTCATCGTTTACAACGCTTCTAAAGCTAAAGTTGAAAAC
>JAFOFC010000065.1 GCA_017387515.1 Paludibacteraceae bacterium | reverse complement strand
GAATAGCATGCGCCAAAAAAAGCATGAATATAACGACGAGATTAAATAAAAACTATAAATTTGTAAGCCACTAAAATAAAGAGTCTAAAAAGTGAACGGATATCCCCGTTTTGGGTGAACGGATATCAGCCGTTTTCTGCACACTAATAAGTTGATAATGAAAAAAATATGAAAAAAGCAATACTAACAGGAGGTTTTAGTTTCTTTTTTAAAGGATTAAAGAATAGTAAAGATAAAATTTTGGTGTCTATTCTGTTGATAGTGATACTTACATTCTTCCTTTCTTGTATATTATATTGGGTAGAGAATACTGCTCAACCAGAGGTTTACAACGATTTTTGGGATTGCTTAATCTGGTCATTTACAACCTATTTAGAAAATCCACCAAACCATATTGTGGTACATGACCCTATTTCTGTGATAGGGAAAATATCATGGGCGTTTATTTGTCTCTTAAAAATAGCTCTTTTTGCAGTGCCAACAGGCTTGGTGGCGAGTGGATTTAGTGAAGCAGTAGAAAAACAAGAAAAAGAAAATAAACTAAAAAAGGAGAGTGAACTTATTCGCAAAACCTTTAATAGAATGATTCAGTCTGAGTCATATTACAAATTCGTACCTCGCTATCGTTCACTCAATTATTTGCAAGTAAAAACAGGTCTCAATGTTAATGATATAGTAGATGCGGTCAATTATAGCCCAGATTTGCGTTTGGTAAATTTATCCGCAACTGTGCCAGCAAATAAACAAAACGATACACTTGCTGTGGCGCATATGCCTATCAACACAGAGTATGGTTGTTTTATAAATCGTGATTCTAATGTCACTATTATTTCTACTTCGCATATAGTAGGGCCAAGCAATTTTGCCTTTAGCATGGCGGCGATGGGTTGTTTCAATTTTGTGAGCAAAGAACTAAGTCCAAGTCAGTTAGATGCTCTTAATTTTTATCTTTTGAGTGGCGATACCCTTGAAAATGTAGAAGATTATGAGTTGAAGGAAAATGTGGAATCGCAGGCATTGCATTTTATCGACGACCTTGTTTCTCTTAAAAAGCAAAGTATGGCAAGGGGCGAGAAACATTGGTTCTTTGTGGTTTTAGGCACATTAAAAACACAAGACTCACATGTGCATTTTAGCCGATTGGCTACCGCTAAGGCAAAAAATCTTTCTCATCGCATAGAAATAGGGGGTGTAGCCTATGCCAGCACAGTGCTTAAGGAAGACGAAGATGTGTTCCAAAGCATAGTAAGCGAAGCGGTTGCGTCGTTGGCAGAATGCTCTGTTGTGATAAACGATGTGAAACAAAATGTGGTTGCCCTACAAGACAACGCAAACCTATATAAAGCTGTGCAAAGCAAAAATCTAATGGTACGTTTGGGTGGCGGCGTAGATTGTAACGCTGTAACCATTCGCATAGGATACGAAATATTGGTTTACGACAATGCACATCTACTTAAAGCCAAAGCTTTGGCAGATGCCATTCACAACCACATCGAAAAGGATAGAGTGGTAGATGAGACTATAGAAATGGCTGCAAAAGTCTGCTACGAAAAGAAAGGTCCAAGCTTTGCCGATGTGTATGGTGCAGACCCAGTTTTTGAGTCCGACCCATTGAAACTGAAAAATCAAATCGACTTATGGTCTAAACAAGCTCTTGATAAATACGAGCATCTCGACCTAAGCGGCAACCCACAACCCAACTTCAAACCCCGCAAAAAACGCTGGCTAAAGAAATAATTTTGAGATGAAACTTCTAACCGAACTATATAAAATACCAGCCAAGACTGGCAATGAGGAGCAGATAAAATACTTTGTGTTGGAAAGCGTAAAAGACATACCTATGCAGGTGATTACCGACGAGATAGGTAATCTGTTCTTTATAAAAGGCACTGCAGAAAGTTATCCTTGCGTGGCTGCGCATCTAGATGAGGTGCACTTGCCGTGTGAGCGAGATATTGTGGTGGATGGCGATGTAATTTATGCTGTAGATCAAGCAAACGAGAGAGTAGGTTGCGGTGCCGACGACAAAAATGGTTTGTGGATGATAATCCAACTTTTGCGCACAGAACCAGTCTTGAAAGTTGCCTTGTTTGTGTTGGAAGAGAAGGTCTCAGATGATATTCCGGGTTGCAGAGGTGCACGTGCCTGCGATTTGTCTTTCTTTGACGATGCAAGATACATATTAGAAATAGATAGAAAGGGAATAAGCGATGTGGTGCAGATTGGCAAAGATGATACGCTTCTATGCCCTGCAGATTTTATTCCAGAGTCAATCTTGTTGCAATACGGATACCAAATGGTAAAGGGAGGAAAAACCGATGTGGTGGAGCTAAAAATGCGAGGTCTCGGCATTCCTGTTTGCAACATTGGTTGTGGCTACTACAACGCCCACACCAATGAAGAATACACCGTTTTCTCCCAACTCACTCACGCCCTCCACTTTGTACAAGAAATACTGAAAAAAGTGTAAGAGAATATTCTTTTCTATTTCACTTGCTCCACTGTATTACCTCTTGATAGATAGGTTCAAGTTTGTTTGTTGGTAGGTTTAGCAGGGAAGGGAGACCTTGGGAAAGAGAGTCTAAAACAGAAATTTGTTCGCTCAGCACTGCATCGTAGGCTGGGCGTTTTTCTTTGGGTAGCTGCAAGTAAATATCGTTATAATATTTCAAATAAAAGTCTTTTGCGCCTTTGGCACTTTCATGGTAAGGAAGTTTTTCTATGCGTTGCAAAGTAGTTTGGTACGCAGAGTCTAAAAAGGCAGTGGCTTCTGCTTTGTAATTGGCTTCTTTACTGGTTTGATCAATGCGATGCGCCATAGGCAAAATGGCAAAAAATGCAATAATAAGCACCAATATACCAGCGCAAACTGCCCATGGCAAGGCTCGCTTTATAAATAATGCTCTTTTAAGTTCGCCAATGCTCTGATAACGAGCCTCTGGCTCTAGCATGGTGCATTTTTTTACTATCTTTTGGTACTTATTGCCAAAAAGTAGCTGTATAATAAGCCCAAGTGAGTATATGTCGGAAGAGGCGCCAGCATAACCTTCACCCTGCAAAATCTCGGGCGCAGTGAAACCTTCCGAGCCACCAATTACGCCAGTGTAGATGCTATCGTAACTCGAAGACAAGCCAAAGTCGATGATGCGAGCATGGCCCAGTTTATTTATAAGAATATTGTCGGGTTTTAAGTCGTTGTGCAGTATGCCACGATGGTGTAGGTAATCTACACCGTCTAAAATATCGTGTAGGAGATGCTCAGGGACCGGAGATTTATACTTACCAAGCGTAACACCATCAATGTATTCCAATACGATGGCTGGCCCAACAGGAGTGTTTTCTTCAAAGGCAAGCGTAGAAACAATGCAAGCGTGCGACAGCGTTTTGCCCATTTCATATTCGCGACGCAAAATTTCGCTGTGCATGGCATCGTGTATATGCGTAGTTTTTAAAATAACATATTTAGTGCCATAACGTGCCTTGAAAAGACTAAAAACCCTACCTTCACTGATAGTTTCTAGTACACTATAGTGATTGGTAGGGTTTTGTGGTTCTATATTAACAGCTCCTGAATGAATTCTCATAACGAGGGGCAAGTTACAAAAAATATAGGAGATTACAATTTTTCTAAGGTAGTAAGTCCGCTGGTTAGCCCCATAGAGTAACGTGGGCAATGTTCTCCGCCATGCACCAAATTATCTACAAAAAGTGGATAGTTTTTTAGCATCAAACTGCATTCAAATGTATCGCCTGTTTGCAGTGTGGCATTTACGGCGTCAATAGCCTTAAATGTGCGTCCGCCCACGTATTCCACTATACATACCCTGTCTGGCAACCAGCCAATGCGAATTTTATCGCCAGGGGTTAAGTCTTCTACGTTAATAGACATACCTTGTTTTACTATATCAGAATCTGAGTTGGTCTCTTTTTTAAGAAATGTGCAGAAATTTTTCCAATGTTCATGGCCGATGTATTTACACATTACGTCCAGCGTTCTGATAAATACAGTATCGTAAGCTGCAATACGTCCCCATAGCCTACGTAACGTGTTTTCGGCTATATGGCTATTGGTAGTGCGCTCTATATCGTATGCTAGTAAGGTAAAATCGTTTCTCGATTCAATGGGATGTCCAAACCTTTTTTCTACTGCAATTTTTAATGCTGCTATTTCTGGGATGTTTGTTTTTACTGCCATAAAACAAAGGTATGTGTTTTATGTGAATATTCTATGCAAAGAGCCAAAAAGGGCCATTAAAAAGTATTTTTGGTTATAGCACGTGGATAGAGGCGGGCTTGATTTGTATTAAAACAGGGTTACTTTGGGTAGTGATAGGTTCGCCATCAACGTGTAGGTAACCATTTTCTGGTATGGTTAGTTTGCAGTCTCCACAATCAAACGTTTCTACAAATTTATTCTTATGCATGCGTTTAAAGAATAAACTGTATGCCATGTAAGGCACATTATACCATTTAAATGGTTTAATGATGGTAACGGTAAACAATCCGTCTTGCATATTGGCCATGGGGGCTATGTAGGCGTTGTTGCCAAATTGTTTGTTGTTGGCAATATTAATTACAAAAGCCTGGCGGGTATATTCGCCTTGGTCGGTTTTAAGTTGATAGGTTAGTGGAGTGTAGTTTTTAAATGCGTGTAAACTTAATTTGATGTAGGTTAAGAATCCGCGTACTTTGGTTTGTGCAAAAAGGTGGCCAATGTATGCATCAAAACCGGTGCCGCAAGTGCAAAAAAATGCCTTTTCATCGGCCATTCCAGAGTCTATTAGGTGTACGTTGTTTTGTTCTATGCGCTCAATAATTTGCTTAATAGATAGCCCGTACATGCCTAAATCGCGTGCCAATCCATTGCCGCTGCCTGTGGGTACAATAAATAAGGCGGTACGGCTGCCTGTTAAAGCCGATGAAATCTCGTTAACCGTGCCGTCTCCACCCACAGCAATTAAAATATCTGTTCCTTTTGCTATAAGTTGCTGGGTAAGTTCTATGCCATGCCCAGCGTATTCGGTGTATAATGCTTTAATGCAAAAATGCTCTTCTAGTGCTTTTACTACGCGTTTGGCTCGTTTTCTGGCGCTATTGGTGCCCGATACAGGATTAACAACAATGCTGATGCGCATAACTGGTTATTTAATTAGTTTGTCTATTTTAATGGTAGAAAAAAGTTTATCGTATATCCATTTGTAAACAATGGCTAGTATAAGCGAAACAATGCCATAAGCAACTACCTCGTACATATAATTGTTAAGCTTTAATCCAAAATATACATACCTTACTACGGGGTGTATTACAAATAAGAATGCCGATATGTTGCCTAGGTATACAAATGCTTGGTTAACCAGCGATATTTTTTTTAATAATTCATTCAATGTTAGTGCCAACAGCAGCGATATTACATTGTTAAATAACCAAACGTAGGCTACCGTTTCTGATGCAATAAGTGCCACCACGCCTATTGTAAATACCAGTAAGTTAACCCATGTTTTTTTACTAACTAGGGTAATGGGGTATCTTGCATACAATATACCCAACGTAAAGGGTAAAATCCAGCCAATAAATTGATGTCGTACCCAATTCATAATGGGCATGCCCTGGGTAGGGGGTAAAAGCAACAAGGTGAGTAAAATTCCTAATGATATAACGTTTAGGATAATGATATTGCGGGTTGGTTTTTTGTAAAAGAATACATAGTAGCACAAATAAAACTGCAAGATGAGTCCAAAAAACCAATATACGCCGGGGTTAATTTGCAATGGCCAAAAGTTGGCTATAAACAAAAGGTGTTTGCCAATGGTAAGGTAGGGTATGGGGTGTCCGGTTATGTAGTTTATGGCTATGAATCCTAAATAAGGTAGTAGTAAAAGGGTAAACAATTTTATAAAATGTTGCCCCATAAAGGATATAAAAGTATGTTCTTTGCCCGATGCCTGCTGTTCGTATTTTTTTACCAGTCCAAATCCGCTTAAAAATAAAAAAGTAGCCACACCGTACCATCCTAAAAAAGAAAAAATGTAGCTTCCTAAATTGTCGGCAAACGAAAATAGGCTGCCTAAAAATTTGTTGGTTACTCCTGGGTAAAAAGTGAATTCATTTTCGCCTAATCGGCTGGTGATGTGCAATAAGTTGTGGAAAACTATAAAAAATATAGCCACCCCTTTCATCGAATTTGCATCGTTTTTGCTAATCATTCTTTAGTAATACAAAATAACGTTGCAAAATTACTAAAAAAAACGTAAGTCCAAAGTTGCGAGTAAGTGAGAGTATACCCCGATAGGGGTTAAACTGTGAAAAAAACAACCCGCATCGCGGGTTGAACAACCACCCTACGGGGGTTGTGATAGATTGGAAATTGCTTGCCACAGGCCTTTTCGGGGTTAACCCCTCAAAGACCTGCCTATTGTATAGAATAACCCGCTATGCGGGTAAATCGTCTCAACCTCAATTCGGTCCCTGAGCTTGTCGAGTTTCTTGAGCAGCGAGAGCAGAAGCAATGCGGTCACTGAGCCTGTCGAAGTGCCCAGCATTGATTATGCCGAGTCGCAAAAGAAATATTAAAGGGCCCGAATTGAATTGATTACTCGGTCTATATCGGGGGCTTCGACAGGCTCAGCCACCGATATAGAATCACCGAATCACCAATTCATGTTTCGGTTCCGAAACTAAGGAGTCTGAAATGGATAATTGTAGGGACGCACGGTCGTGCGTCCGTGGTCCTTTGGGTTCGAACCATGAACTCACGGAGTGAGTTCTATTAAATACGTCCGTGGTCCTGGGTTCGAGCAAACAAAAAAAGAGAGAATTTCTTTCGAAACTCTCTCTTGTGATCCGCCTGGGGCTCGAACCCAGGACCCCAACATTAAAAGTGTTGTGCTCTACCAGCTGAGCTAGCGAATCATCATTTGGGTTATCTCTCAAATGCGATGCAAAGGTAGGGTAAATTTTATTACCGTGCAAATTTTAAAGCAACTTTTTTGTAATAAAATGCAAAAAAAATAAAGTTCCTGCCAAAGTAAAAATAAAAAAAGCGGCAAGGAGATACTTACCGCTTTGAGTGTCAAAACCTTATCTAATTATTGGTTTTTTCTTTCATTTCTTGACGCTTAATACGCATTTCTTTAAATAAATTGTTTTTGTACTTTTCGCTGCATTGCAATACTTGTACCAAACGCGATGCGTCAATTTTTTCGATGTATGCATCTAACGCCTCTTTGTCTAATTGTGCTCTTTTTAAATCGTTAGTGGCAATTTGTTGCATCAAATCAACCATTTGTTTGCTATCGGTGCACGATTCTAATTGTTTTTTTATAGCACGATTCTCTTTATTTAGTTTTCTTTTATCATGACTTAGTTGACGAAAGATAGCGGTGAAATCGGCCAATTCTTGTTCTGTAAGAATACCATGTTCGGTAATATGTGCAATAACCAGTTCGGTTAGGTTGTTTTTTTGTGCATTAGGGCATTTGTTAGGTTGCTCCTTGTTGTTAGCCATTACCAATGTCGATAAGGCTACGCTCATACAAATTAAAATTATCTTTTTCATATCAGTCGTTCATTGATAAAAGTTCATAAATTTCGTCGCTGTCGTATTCGGCCAATAAATCGTAATAATCATCTTCCGATAATTCGGGGTATGCATTTTCTTCTGCATTCGATGCCATCATGATTTCGTTGTTGATATCGTTCAACATAGGTTGTACGGCCACATACGATATGCCTGTTAATAAGGTGACTACAGCAGCCACATATAATAAAGGTTGGATGTGGGCTTTAAATAGCGATTTTTTGATAACAGGGGCTGGAGCCACAGGGGTGGTGGCTAATTTCTTTTCAAGTTGAGCCGAAAAATCGTCAAAGTAATTATCGGGTACTTTAAACGGATTCTTTTTCTTATCAAACTGTCCGATTATTTTGTTTTGTTCTTCCATTTTCACTAATTTTGTCTGTCTAAATGCTTGACGAAGCAAGTGTAAAAAGGTTTAACGATGGTCTAAAATATATTGTTCTACTTTTTTTACCGCCAAATGGTACGATGCTTTTAAGGCTCCTTCTGATGTTCCTACAATCTCAGACATCTGAGCGTAGGGCATCTCGTCAAAGTAGCGCATATTAAATACTAGGCGTTGCTTGTCGGGAAGGGTAGCAATGGCCTTGTAAAGTAGTTTCTCGGCTGCATCGCCATCAAAATAAGGATCGTGGTCGATGGTACCCGCTAACGAGGTTTCAAAATCAACGCTTTCGCCTGCATGGCGAGCATAGGACGATTGCAAAAAGTCTAGCGTTTCGTTGGTAGCAATGCGGTAAATCCAGGTGGTAAAACTAGCATCGCCACGGTAACTAAGCAAATTGGTCCACGCCTTAATAAAGGTGTTTTGCAAAATGTCGTTTGCATCGTCATGTACCATTACCATTTTCCTAATGTGCCAATAAAGTCGTTGCTGATAGCTCTTAATTAGCTTAGAAAAGGTTATTTGCCTAGTTTTTTCGTCGGCAAATAAGGCACATAATTCTTTTTTATCGATTGTTTCTTTCATGCGTTTAGAATGAGATGCGAAGTTAGTATTTTTAGTTGAATAATTGAATATTTTTATAAAAAATGGATGTTTACGCAAAAAATGTAGTCGAGTTTGTTACCGTAGGTGTTGAATATTGTGCCTTTATGGAGCGCATCGAAGAAAAAACATACGCTACCTTTGTTCCTGTATTGCAAAAACTATTGCCCTTTTTGTACCTAAAGGCATCGATGGTAAATAAGCCCTTGTCTTTGTGCGACGATGCGTTAGAAACATTTGTAACCGAAACAGACTACGAAACCATTCGTTCGGGTGCTGCGCGTATTTTGGGTCAGTACGACGAAGAATTTACAGGCGAAGAGGTAGTCTCGGTATCAGAGTGCTTGGCCGATGTGTATCAAGATATGAAAGATTTCTTGATGAACTACAAAAGCGGCAACGAAGAAGTAATGAACGATGCTACCTTTACTGTGGCAGAAAATTTTGAACTGTTCTGGGGTAAACGTTTATTACAAGCCCTAGCAATCGTACATAAATTAGCCTATATAGAACCCGACGTTGACGAAGAATAATGAATATATACCCTCCAACCATATCAAAAGAAGCTGTAAACGAATTGCCTGTGCTATCGTATACTGATAGGCGAATAGAAGTAATTACCACGTTACCCAAATTGCACGAAGCCATCGAGGTATTAAAGCAAGAAAAATGGGTAGGTTTCGATACCGAAACTAAACCGTCATTTGTAAAAGGTGTCAAAAATAAAGTGGCATTAGTGCAGCTTTCTACGCCACAAGTTTGTTACTTAATTAGGGTGAATAAACTAGGAATTCCGCCCATTTTATCGGAGTTTTTGGCTGCCCCTGCACCCTTAAAAATAGGCTTGTCGTTGCACGATGATTATCGCGTTTTATTAAGGTCGTGCAAATTTAAACCTACAGGTTTTGTCGATTTACAAAAAATCATCAAAAAAGTGGGCATCGAGGAATTGGGGTTACAAAAAATGTATGCCATTTTGTTTGGCAAAAAGATTTCAAAAGCACAACGCCTAACTAATTGGGAGGCTGCTTACTTAAACGAACTACAACAAGAATACGCAGCCATCGATGCATGGGCCTGTGTGGATATATACGAAAAAATAAAAGATGAACTATAAGAAAATTTACCTCAAAAAAGGCAAAGAATCTTCTTTGCAACGCTTTCATCCTTGGGTTTTCTCGGGGGCTGTGGCACGTGCCGATAAAGGCATTGCCGAAGGCGAAATTGTAGAAGTGTACACCGCTAATCAAGAGTTTATAGCAGTAGGGCATTTTCAAATAGGAAGCATTGCCGTTAGGGTGCTTAGCTTTAATCAGCAAACCATCAACAAGGCATTTTGGACCAAGCGATTAGCCGCTGCCTATCAAATGCGCAAAGACGTTGGGTTAGATTATACCGATACCCACAGTTCGTTTCGTTTGGTGCACGGCGAGGGCGATTTTTTACCTGGTTTAATCGTCGATTTTTATGGGTCAACAGCGGTAATGCAAGCCCACTCGGTGGGTATGCATATGCATCGCCAAGAAATTGCCGAATGCATTGTTGCCATTAGCGAGGGCAAAATTAAAAATGTATATTACAAATCGGAAACCACACTTCCGTACAAAGCTGATACGGGTGCCGAAAACGGTTACCTTATTGGTTCCGATACCGATGCCATTGCCTTAGAAAATGGCATTAAGTTCTGCATCGACTGGGAACGTGGCCAAAAAACAGGCTTTTTTATCGATCAACGCAGCAACCGCCAGCTATTAGAACACTATGCCAAAGGCCGTCGTGTGCTTAATATGTTCTGCTATACCGGTGGTTTCTCTTGCTATGCTATGCGCGGTGGGGCTGCTTGTGTGCATTCGGTTGATAGTTCGGCCAAAGCCATCGATTTGGTCAATAAAAACATGGAAATGAATTTCCCTGGCGATACCCGTCACGAGGCGTTTGCGCAAGATGCGTTTAAATTCCTCGATCAAATGGACAAAAATTACGATTTAATCATTCTAGATCCGCCGGCTTTTGCCAAGCACCGCGATGCCTTGCGCAATGCACTGCAAGGTTACAAGCGACTCAATGCCAAAGCCTTCGAAAAAATTAAATCGGGTGGCATTTTATTTACCTTTTCTTGCTCGCAAGCGGTCGATAAAGACCAATTCCGTTTGGCCGTATTCTCGGCAGCAGCTATTAGCGGTCGCAAGGTGCGCATTTTGCACCAAGTTACCCAGCCTGTAGACCATCCCATCAATATCTATCACCCCGAAGGGGAGTACTTAAAAGGGTTGGTGCTGTACGTAGAGTAAAGTGAGGAGTTAGGAGTGAGGAGTTAGGAGTGAGGAGTTACAAATTAAAATCAACCATCTTATCTTAGTTTTTATATGGAGAATAAAAGTATAATAAAGGATAAAAGTTTATCTTTTGCCATTAGGATCATAAGATTATATAAGTACTTAAATAGTAAAAATGAATATATTTTAGCCAAACAAGTCTTACGTTCTGGAACTAGTATAGGAGCTAATGTAAGTGAAGCACTATGTGGTATTAGCCGGAAAGACTTTCTTTCAAAAATGTATATAGCATATAAAGAGGCTGTAGAAACGCTGTATTGGATAGAATTGTTGTATAAAACAGATTATATAGATAATAAGGAATACATGTCGATAAATAAAGAAGCGAATGAAATATACAGAATATTAAGTAGTATAACCAAAACAACTAAAACAACTCCTAACTCCTAACTCCTAACTCCTAACTCCTAACTATCATGAAACCCATTCTAACCTATTTATTATTTCTTATCCCTCTTTTTGCCTTTGCACAAGTCAAGCCCGGCATTGAGGTGTTGCGCGATGCTAACTTTGAGTTATTAAAGGGAAAAAGGGTAGGGCTTATTACTAACCCAACGGGGGTAGATAAAAACCTAAAATCTACGGTCGATATCCTTTTTGAGGCAGAAGGGGTAAATTTAGTGGCGCTTTATGGCCCCGAACATGGGGTGCGTGGCGATATTCCTGCTGGCGAAAAAGTTGAAAACCAAGTGGATGCAAAAACAGGGTTAAAGGTTTATTCCTTGTACGGTAAAACCCGCAAACCCACGCCAGAAATGCTGCAAGACGTTGATGTGTTGGTGTACGATATTCAAGATATTGGTTGCCGTTCTTACACCTTTATTAGTACCATGGGGTTGGTAATGAATGCAGCAAAAGAGCAAAACAAAGAAGTGGTTATTTTAGACCGCCCCAATCCGCTGGGTGGCGAAAAAGTAGAGGGTAGTGGCGTTAGTCAAGGTTATTTCTCGTTTGTAAGCCAATTTGACATACCTTATATCTACGGTTTAACCTGTGGCGAGTTGGCTAATTACTTAAACCAAGAAATTGGTTGCAAACTTACGGTTGTTCCGATGCAAGGTTGGAAACGCCATATGCGTTTTGAAGACACGGGTTTGCCTTGGGTGCCTACCTCGCCTCAAATTCCATCAACCACCGCTGCTATCTTGTATCCAGCTACCGGAATTATCGGTGAAATGGGCTTTTTGAACATTGGTGTGGGGTATACCTTGCCTTTCCAGGTAATGGCCGCTCCTTGGGTAAAATCCGTTGAACTAACCGAGGCATTAAATGCGAAACAATTACCTGGGGTAGCTTTTCGTCCTATTCTGTACAAACCCTTGTTTGGTAGTATGCAAGGACAAACCGTTCAGGGCGTGCAAATCTTTATAACCGATTATAACCAAGCGCGCCTTTCCGAAATTCAATTCCATGTAATAGAAGTCATGCATCAGTTATATCCATCGCACGTATTGTTTTCTGTAGAAACCGAAAAACGCAACAATATGTTCGACAAGGTGTGTGGTACTAACTTTATTAGAGAAAACTTTTCAAAACAATACAAAGTAGACGATATTTTGTCATACTGGCGCAACAACGAACAAGCGTTTAAAGAAAAATCAGCATCGTTTTACCTCTATTAAGCTACCTGTCAATCCAAAAAATAGTGTTACAAAAGGCGTCCTTAGTGATGCCTTTTTTTATGTTGTACCATAAGATAGCTTGGCCTACTGCATAGCTAATAATTTGGAAATACATAAAATTTGTTTATATTTGTAAAGTTTACTATTTAATAGACAAACACTTAAAATCACATCATATGAAAAAAAATCTCTTCAGGCTGCTCCTGTTGTGGGTGGCTGTGCTTATGTCGTCCTCTTTGTTGGCCGATGTAACCTTTAAATTTAAGGCTCCGTCTTCTTGGAGCAAATGCCAATTATGGGCATGGGACGATGATAAGAAGCAGCTAGATGGCAATACTTCTTGGCCAGGTAATGTTGCAATGACGTTGGGTTCCGACGGGTATTACACCTATACGCTAACAGGTAATTTTAGCAAGGTTAACTTTTTGTTTAATAATGGTGCTTCTTCTTCAACCCAACAAACGGTTGATTATGCTACTACCAAAACTGCTTTTCAGGGTAAAGCAGGTAGTCAAAATAGCGAAGGTAAGTATAACATTGTAGAAGAAACATTTGTACCCGATACACCAGATACTCCCGATACGCCTTCTGTAACAGGCGATGTTGTTATCTCGGCTATTCGAAATAGACTTTCTATCAATACCAACAACTTTACCGATTTTGCCGGTTTGTATGTATCTGCCCTTCCCAAAGCAGGCGATGCCAGCGTATCGTACGAATGGCAATATTCTACAAACCAAACTACATGGAGTAAATATTCATTGGGTGATGGCGCTACTTGGGACAATATCCGCCCCAATACGGCGGGGTACTATCGTTGTGTTTTATCGTACGATTTAGCAGGTCAAATTACTACTTATACATCGAATGTATTGCAAATTACCCATAGTGGTGGTAGTAGCGTTTCTTATAGCAGTAAACTACCTGTTATTTTGGTACGTACCGCCAAAGATTTTCCATCGGTAGATTATTTAGATAACGATGGGGTGGCAGCACTCAAGGCTAAACGCAGTGTAGATGTTAAGATTCTATGGAACGAGGATGGTGGTGCTATCACACAGTCGGATATCAACAATGCGGAGGTGCTGCACTACGACCGTAAGGCGCGCATGAATTACCGTGGTTCGTCTAGTTTGCGCAATAGCAAAAAAAGTTATGCTTTTGTGTCGGGCGATAAAAACTGCGATGCAAAAAAATTAGGTGAGGTAAAGACCAAAAAGTTTGGAATGTTTGGAGCTGAAGCACAAAAAGACTGGGTTCTTTATGCCTCTGCCCCCGACGAAACCTATATGCGCAATATTTTATCGTATCATCAATATGCCCAAATGACCGGTCTTTGGGGGGTTAAGTGTAGATACGTTGAACTTTATATCGACGGAGAATACAAAGGTATTTACGTATTTATGGATAAGGTTACCCAAGACGAAAATCGTGTAAATATCAACGAAGATACAGGATATATTGTTAAGTTCGATAAAACAGATATGGTCGATTCTTACGATGGAACCAGTGGGTACAACGAAGATTACAAACGCAATACCTTTATTACTGCTAATACAGGTAAGCGAAATATTAGCACCTACGATCAATTTGTAGACCAAGCCTTTGAAATTGAATACCCCGAGCGCGAAGATATTGCCGAATTTGACGATAACGGCAATGTGGTAAACGATGCGCCTTGGAATGCTAAGGTTGCCGAAATTAAGGGTATGTTTACCAATATGGAAAATGCTATTTTGGCAAACGATTATGCTAAATTAGCTACCCTTATCGATTACGATTCGTGGGCAGATTGGTTCATTATGAACGAATTTAGCCGTAATGCCGATGCTTATCGTATCTCTTGTGTATTCATGGTAAACTCGGCTTCCGACAAAATCGTTGCCAATCCTATTTGGGACTATGAACTTGGGTGGGGCAATCAAGATACCAAAACTACGGGTTTAATGGTAGAAGATAACCAATATTACAGCGACGATTTTCCAACTCCTTTCTGGTGGACAGGCAAAGGTAAGTCGGGTTGCAATGGTATTTTGGGCGATTGCAAGTTTAGGGCCAAAGTGCAAGAACGTTTAGAAAAACACTTGGGCACCAATGGTGCACTAAACGCTACCGTATTGAATGCCAAAATTGATAGCTTGCAAACGGTGTTAGGAAGTAGTTCTAAAAACACGTCGGTAAGTACTTCCTCGTTAAAATCGTGGGTTACCAACCGTACTAGCGGTTTAAAATCGGCTGTAAATGCGTGGGAAGTTTGTCCCGAATTAAAATTTGCCTTAATCGGAACCATTAACGGTGCTCAAAAATCTGGTTACGCTGCTGGTATTCCTTTTACCATACAAAACGACGGTTCTTATGCGGCTACCTTTGTGGCAACTACCAGTACACAAGCCTTGCAAATGATAACTAGTACAGGCAATATTTGGGCAAGAAACGATAGTAAAGATATAGTCAGTACCCATCAAGACGCAGCTAGCTATGCTACGATGACCAATGGTCAAAAAACAGGTTATGCTAACATTACAACAGAGGTAGGGGCAGAATACCAAGTAACCTTTTTGTTGAATGCTAATAATACATCGGGCAAATTAACCTATACCAAAATAAAAGATGGCTACGATGTAACCATTGCAGCTATTCGAAATAGACTTTCTATCAATACCAACAACTTTACCGATTTTGCGGGTTTGTATGTATCTGCCCTTCCCAAGGCAGGCGACGCCAGCGTGTCGTACGAATGGCAATATTCTACTAACCAAACTACATGGAGTAAATATTCATTGGGTGATGGTGCTACTTGGGACAATATTCGCCCCAATACGGCGGGCTACTATCGTTGTGTGCTAACTTACGATTTAGCAGGTCAAATTACTACCTATACATCCAATGTATTGCAAATTACCCACAACGGGGGTAGTGCTGTATCGTATAGTAGTGGTTTACCTGTTGTGTTGGTTCGTACAGCTAAAGATTTTCCTGCTTATCCAGGCGATTATCCCAATATTGAGCAAGTAGAAGAACTCAAAGCCAAACGCAGCGTAGATGTTAAGATCCTGTGGAACGAAGATGGAGGCTCTATCACACAGTCTGACATCAACAATGCCGATGTGCTTCATTACGACCGCAAAGCGCGCATGAACTATCGTGGTTCTTCTAGTTTGTATAACCCAAAACGCAGCTATGCGTTTGTATCGGGCGATAAAAATTGTGATGCTAAAAAATTAGGCGAGGTAAAAACCAAAAAGTTTGGTATGTTTGGACAGGCTGCCCATAAGGATTGGGTGTTGTATGCTTCTTATCCCGATGCTACCTATATGCGTAACGTTTTGTCGTACCATCAATATGCCCAAATGACGGGAATGTGGGGAGTAAAATGCCGTTATGTGGAATTATACATCGATGGTGAATACCAAGGTATTTACGTGTTTATGGATAAAATTACGCAAGATGAAAATCGCGTAAACATCAACGAAGATACGGGTTACATCGTTAAATTTGATAAAACCGATATTGCCGATCGATATGCAGGAAAAGCGGGTGCTAACGAGGATTCAAAACGTTGTACCTTTACTACCTCTAATACGGGTAAAACAGGTATTTCTACCTATAATATTACAGTTGATCAAGCCTTTGAAATAGAATACCCAGAGCGCGAAGATATTGCCGAATTTGACGACGATGGTAATGTAGTAAACGATGCTCCTTGGGATGCTAAAGTAGCCGAAATTAAGGGTGTGTTCGAAAACATGGAAAGAGCCATCCTAGCTAATGATTATGATAAATTGGCTACGCTTATCGATTACGATTCGTGGGCAGATTGGTTTATTATGAACGAATTTAGCCGTAATGCCGATGCTTATCGTATTTCTTGTGTATTTACCGTAAACTCGGCCTCCGACAAAATTGTAGCCAATCCTATTTGGGACTACGAACTAGGATGGGGCAATCAAGATACCAAAACCACGGGTTTAATGGTAGAAGATAACAAATATTACAGTGACGATTTTCCAACACCTTTCTGGTGGACGGGCAAAGGTAAATCGGGTTGCGATGGTATTTTGGGCGATTGCAAGTTTAGGGCCAAAGTGCAAGAACGTTTAGAAAAACACTTGGGTGCCAATGGTGCACTAAATGCTACTGTATTGAATGCCAAAATTGATAGCTTGCAAACGGTGTTAGGAAGTAGTTCTAAGAGTACATCGGTTAGTACCACTTCGTTAAAATCGTGGGTTACCAACCGTACCAGTGGTCTAAAATCGGCGGTAAATGCTTGGGAAGTTTGTCCAGAACCCGATCCTTACACTGTTACTCCAACCTTTACACATGTAACCTGCCACGGTGATAATAATGGTGCTATTACGCTAGAAGTATCGGGCTCGGTTGCTCCTTACACGTATACTTGGACCTATCCTAACGGTAGCACCGCTACCACTAAAGATCTTGCAGATTTGACTGCCGG
>JAFOFC010000064.1 GCA_017387515.1 Paludibacteraceae bacterium | reverse complement strand
GTTTATTTAAAAGAAAATCTTGGACAATCTATGTTTCTTTTATTGTAAGTATTTGGTGCATAGCAGAGTTGGTATATTATAGAGCAAATGGTATTTTTCTAGATGCATTTTCTTTTACTATGGTTGGTAATATGGATGGATTCTGGAGTAGTGTTTTAATGTACTTATATACTGCTGATTTTGCTTTTATATTTCCGCCCCTTATTATTTGTATTGTATATTATTTATTAGGTACCCCTATACATTATTTTAAATATGGATTTGTGTTACTTCTTTTTTCTATTTTATTACATATCCCATCTGTATTTAGTTTAAACATTATACAACGTAGGAACAAATTCGGTGTTGATAAGATTAAATTAGTACATTTTAATCCATTAGATGAGGATGCTGTACTTGGTTACTGGGGATTTACTTGTATTGATTACCTTCGAACAACATCACCTATACACGCTATTATTTATGAAATAAAAAATTTGTTATTGCTACCATTTATTAATGCTTCATATGATTTAAATAATGAAGAGATTGAAGCAGCAAACCTTATGGTAAGATCAAATGGGATATTATTCAAAAGGGTAGAAGCTAAATTAATAATTATATTGGTAGAGAGCTTTGAGAATTGGTCTATTTCTAAAGAAGTGACTCCAAGTTTATATAATTTTATTGAACAAAATGACAATATTTTCTACCATCATCATATAAAGTCTCAAGTAAAGGGAGGAACTTCTTCTGATGGTCAAATGATAGTTAATACAGGTTTACTTCCAATCAATCAAGGTGCTACGTGTTATCGATTCCCTTCCAATACATTTCCTGCATTTAGTAAATTTTATTTGAATCCATTGGGATTGATACCAGGTAATCCTGGTGTTTGGAATCAAGGAAGAATGAGTGAAGCGTATGGCATAAGAAAAAATATATACGATTCTATGTCCAATGATAGTATCTTGTTTGCTAGACTAAATCATTATTATTCACAACATGATTATCTTTTAGCTATAACAATGGCATCACATAGTCCGTTTTTATTAAATGCAAGTAAATCAGATTTAACATTATCTGAGGATATGCCAACTACTATGAGGAATTACCTTCGGTGTATCTCTTATACAGATAAACAATTAAAACAATTTTTATCGGCAGTTCAATCAGATTCCATTCTCCAAAATTCAACTATCGTTATCACAGGTGACCATACCATATTCCCTTCTGAAATTCGTAAAGAGTTTTCAGATTATTGTAAAACAAATAATTTAGATTACAAAGTTGAAGAAGCCTATTGTCCACTTATCATTTATTCTCCAAATATTAAAGAGAAAACAATAGTTGATGAGGAGGCTTATCAAATGGATATTTATCCAACCATCTTACATGTTATTGGTGCAGAAGATTATTATTGGAAAGGTTTTGGGGTGAATTTATTAGACTCAGTAGCTAGACGTAACAGACCTATTTCGCCAGAAGACGCTTTTGAATTATCCGATAAACTAATCAGAGCAAATTATTTTAAAGAAATAGAAAGTCAATTGTCTAATAATTAACCCTCCGCACTATGTTAAACGCAAAAGTAACCTTAATTGGAAAATCTAATAAACGCTACCGCTTTTCCGTTTGCTCAGACAAAACAATAGCAAAATGCAAACAAGGCGTTGTGGCAGTTATTCAGGTAAGTGTATGCAATAATACTTTGTTGGAAAAAGTATGTAGTTTGTATTCTTTGGAACAATTTCCAACTAATTTCAAATTAGAAAAAGAGCAACTCCTTTGCATCCACAAAAACAAATCCTTGGTCGAAACTAACAATGCGTTGCAAGATTTAACTTCTTTAGAATTACCTTGATAGGTCTCTCTATTTTTACACGAAGTATGCAGTAATGTGTTAGTAGCCTTGGCGGCATTGGCTCCCGAAAAGGGAAGGGGCCCACGAAGTGGGAAGGACCGCTATAGGCTACTAACACATTACCATTAGAAATACCTTTTAAAATCCATAGATGCATGCAGTATTCTTACAATCAAGGTACTATTATTAGGTTGAATTATGTAAAAGATAATATGTTGTTTTACTTTACAACCTCTTAGTCCTACCATTACATGGTCATACTGTTTTCCATAAGCAAGAGGTATGCTAGCTATTTTTTCAAACGTAGATGTAAGTAACTGATAATAGGAATCAGCCTGTTTTTCAGACCATTGGTAATAGGTATATGTCCAAATATTTTCAAGGTCGCTTACAGCTTGCTTCGTAAGATTATATGGGTTCATTTTAAGATGGTTTGTTTTAGGGAATAAAGATGTTCGTTAGGATCAAAGTCACAGGCAATTCCGCTGTCTATTCCTTCTTGAATAGCACTTCTCAATTGGTATAGTTTTGCTTCATTTTCTTCTAATAGGCGCAATCCAGCTCTAATAACTTCACTGGCATTGTTGTACCTGCCTTCTGAAATTTTATCTTTGATAAATTGGTCAAAGTACGGTCCTAAAGCTACAGATGTTGTTTTCATAATGTTATATTTTTTTTGCAATATTACTAAATATTGGTAATATTTACAACTTTACAACCCTTTAAAAAAAACAGAGGTGACTCTTTGAGTCACCTCTGTTCTGTATAGCAATGGTAGCAATTACGCAAATAAACTGTCTATTTCTGCTTGGTAGCGTTCGGCTACTTTGTTGCGTTTAATTTTTAGGGTAGGCGTTAGCAAACCATTTTTAACGGTCCATTCATCGGGTACCAATTCAAACTTCTTGATTTTTTCGGTATCACCAAAATGAGCGTTGTATTTTTTGATTTCCTCGCCAATACGGCTACGTACACGTGGGTGTTTCACCATTTCTTCGTTGGTGGTGTACTCAATATCGTGCAATTTAGCCCAGTTTTTTAAGAAAGTAAAGTCTGGAGCAATTAGGGCAGCGCAGAATTTTTGGTTTTCGCCCACTACCATAATAGAATCAATAAAGTTAGATTGCGCCATTTTTTCTTCCAACAAGAATGGATTTACATATTTGCCCATTGATGTTTTAAAGATACTTTTTAAACGACCCGTAATTTTTAATTGTCCGTATTCGGTAATGATACCCGTGTCGCCCGTATGGAACCATCCATCCTTGTCAATGGCTTCGGCAGTAATATCGGGAGCTTTGTAGTAACCCTTCATTACATTGTGTCCACGGCAAACAATTTCGTTGTTTTCTACAATTTTTACTTCTACACCTTGAATAGGGAAACCAACAGTACCAGCACAGCAACCATGAGGTTCGCGGTTGCTTACCGCAATTACAGGCGATGTTTCTGTTAATCCGTAGCCTTCAAAGATAGGCATGCCAATAGCAGTAAAGAACGATACCAACTGAGGTTGAATAGCAGCACTACCCGAAACAATTACGTCCCAATCGCCACCAATAGCTTTACGTAGTTGGCTGTAAATCAATTTATCGGCAATTTTATGTTGCGCATTGTACCAAGCGCTGTTGCCTTCTAAATTGTATTTCATGGCCAAATCAAATGCCCAATAGTATAGTTGGCGTTTGCCCGCAGGTAGTTTTTTGCCAGCCGAGAATAGTTTGCTGTACATTTTTTCTAGCAACCTAGGCACGCAGCACATAATGTTGGGGTTTACCTCTTTGATGTTTTCGCCAATCGTACCTAAATTTTCGGCGTAATAAATAGACATGCCAGAATATTGGTAAACGTAAAGCAACATTTTTTCGTAGGCATGGCACATAGGCAAGAAGCTAAGTGCTTTGGTATCGCGTGGGTTCAAAATGTGATGAACGCCCATAATTTGGTTCACAAAGTTGCTGTGCATTAGCATAACTCCTTTAGGAACACCCGTGGTACCAGAAGTATAAATAATACAAGCCAAATCGTCTTCCTTAATAGTAGCTTTAATGGCTTCAATTTTTTCAAGATCTAAGTTTGCTTTACCAGCTTCCAATAATTGGCTTAAGTAGTGATGACGGCCGCGGTCAATAAAGGTATAAATGCCTTTAAGCGATGGAACCTCGGGTAAAATATGCTCAATTTTTCTAAGCAATTCTTCGCCTTCGGCAAATACGTAGGTAATTTCGGCGTGGTTTAGAATGTATTGGTAGTCAGACTCACTAATGGTAGGGTAGATGGGCACAGGAACAGCACCAATTTGCATAATACCCATATCCAAGATATTATATTCTGGGCGGTTCGAACTGATAATAGCAATTTTATCATCTTTTTTTACACCTAACGATAACAAACCAGCACTTACATAGTTTACTTGTTCAATGTAATCGTCAATGCTGTAGTGAATCCATTTTCCTTGACGTTTACATGCTAAAGCAGTAGGCTGATTGGGGTTTACTTCTTTGTAATTAGGAAGTAAGTCAAAGAGTCGAGTTATTTTCATGTTAATGTATTTTAAAAATCCTCCAAAGGTACGTATAATTATTGATAAAAAAATAAAAAGTTGCACAGAAGTTAAAATAATGTGCAACTTTTATGGTTGAAGTGTTAATTTTTAGTTTCTTAATGCCTCAGAACCGCCCACAATATCCAGCAACTCGTTGGTAATAACCTCTTGACGAACTCGGTTATATTGTTGGGTAATGGTTTCTATCATTTTACTAGCATTGTCGGATGCTGTTTGCATAGCGGTTGTTCTTGCTCCGTGCTCGGCTGTGCTAGAATCCAATACCGCTGCATAAAAGCGCATTCGTACTACATTAGGAACCAATTGGTTAATAACAGTTGGAATATCTGGCTCGGTAATGTATATCAAGTTAGCCTTTTGGCCACCCATTTCGGTCACTGAGCTTGTCGAAGTGCCCGAGATTTCTGTACTCAACGGCAATAATACTTCGTGTGTAGGAATCTGCACCGCTGCATTCTTGTGGTGATTATACAACACAATCAATTCGTCAATTTCTTTTTTGATGTATGCTTCTACCAAAGGTTGCACTACTTTGCATGTTTCCTCGTAAGTGGGTTTGTCGCAAATGTAGTTGTAATCGGTACTAACGGGGTAGCCTAATTTGTTAACGTAGTCAGCAATTTTCTTGCCGATGGGATAAATGCTTATCGCCACATTTTTGGCTTGGTAATTACTAATCGCTTCGTTCAACAATTTATTTACCGAACTATTAAATACACCACATAAACCGCTATTAGACGATATACAAACAATAGCAGCACGTTTTACCTCGCGTTTTTCTGCCAATGGAATGCTTACCGAACCAGGCTCAATATTGCTTAAATATTGAGTAAGCATATCGGTTAGCTTTTGTTTGTACGGAATAAAACGCAAGGTGTTTTCTTCCGATTTGTGCAATTTAGCTGCCGATACCATTTTCATGGCAGACGTTATTTTCTTGGTTGAGTTAACCGAGAGAATGCGTGCACGTATTTCTTTTAATGATGCCATTTTTTTATTTGTTGCATGTTGCTTGTCGCTTGTCATTTATATACTAGTGACAAGCAACGAGCGACTAGTGACTTATTTATAGGCAGCCGATAGGGCAGCAGCTTCGCTACGTAAAATGCTTTCTATTTCGCCTGTTAATTGACCATTTTTTAATGGTTCCAATACGGTTTGTTTGTGTTTGTTCTCCATTATTTCTAGGAAATTCTTTTCGAATTCACCTACTTTTTCTATAGGAACATCTGCTAGCAATCCGTTGGTTCCGCAATAAATAATGGCAATTTGTTGCTCTACAGTAAGTGGCGAATATCTTCCTTGTTTAAGGATTTCTACGTTCTTCGCACCCTTGTCTAGTACAATTTTGGTTGCAGCGTCAACTTCGGCGCCAAATTTAGAGAATGCCTCCAATTCGCGGTATTGAGCTTGGTCTAGTTTAAGCGTACCCGCTACTTTTTTCATCGATTTAATTTGAGCACTACCACCTACACGCGATACCGAAATACCTACGTTAATAGCGGGACGAATACCTGCGTTGAACAAGTTAGATTCCAAGAAAATTTGTCCGTCAGTAATAGAAATTACGTTGGTTGGAATGTAAGCAGAAACGTCACCAGCTTGGGTTTCAATAATAGGTAGGGCTGTAATAGAACCACCACCTTTTACTTTGCCTTTTAGCGATTCGGGTAGGTCGTTCATTGATTGTGCTACACGGTCGTTTTTAATCACTTTAGCAGCACGTTCTAGCAAACGAGAGTGCAAATAGAAAATATCACCAGGATAGGCTTCACGACCAGGAGGACGACGCAAAATAAGTGACACCTCACGATAAGCTACAGCTTGTTTAGAAAGGTCATCGTAAATAATCAAGGCATGACGGCCTGTATCGCGGAAGTATTCGGCAATGGCAACCCCAGCAAATGGAGCGTAGTATTGCATAGCGGCAGGGTCTGATGCTGTAGCCGATACCACGATGGTATAATCCATGGCACCATTTTCTTCTAGGGTTTGTACCAAGTTGGCAATGGTAGAACCTTTTTGACCAATACCTACGTAAATACAATAAATAGGTTCGCCTTTTTTGTAGAATTCTTTTTGGTTAATAATGGTGTCGATAGCGATGGCAGTTTTACCTGTCTGACGGTCACCAATAATCAACTCACGTTGACCACGACCAATAGGAATCATGGCGTCGATGGCCTTGATACCCGTTTGAAGGGGTTCATTTACAGGTTGACGATAAATAACGCCAGGAGCTTTGCGTTCCAAAGGCATTTCAAAGCGTTCGCCTGTAATGGCTCCTTTGCCGTCAATGGGTTCGCCAAGTACGTTGATAACACGGCCCAACATACCTTCGCCTGCCATAATAGAGGCAATACGTTTGGTACGGCGTACCACAAAGCCTTCTTTAATGTCTTGGGTAGGTCCTAAAAGCACCACACCCACGTTATCTTCTTCCAAGTTAAGCACAATGCCCTTGGTACCGTTTTCAAATTCAACCAATTCGTTCGATTGAACTTTATTTAAACCGTACACGCGAGCTACACCGTCGCTAACTTGAAGTACTTTACCTATTTCTTCAAATTCGAGTTGGTTTTTATAGCCGTCTAGTTGCATTTGCAACACGCTCGAAATTTCACTTGGTTTAATGTCCGGCATATTTGTTCAGTTTTGATAATTGTCCACTAATGCTGGCATCAAGGCGATTGTTTTCAATGTCAATAATGTATCCACCTATAATGTCAGGGTTAATTTCGGTGCGTAACTCTACCTTGTGTCCTTGATTTTTTTCTATCCAGCTGGCTATTTTCTTTTGCAAGGCAGCGGGTAGCTCAATGGCACTAGTTAGGGTAGTAACTACCGTATTTTGTTTTTTACGATACAATTCTTGGTACATCAGTGCCATCCATTGCATTTGGCTTACACGCCCTTGTTTTATCACAAAATCTATAAATGCTTTGGTGGTAGCATGGATGTTTTTTCCGCAAGCTAATTTTAGCACGTTGGCTTTTTCGCTAGCTGTAATAGACGGATTGGTAAGTACCTGTTGTAGGGTAGCAAATTGCTTAAAAGATTGTTCTAAGGTACACATGTCGTTGTATACCTTGTCTTCAACCTTGCTTTCGGTAGCGCTACCTAACAATGCTTTAGCGTATCGTATGGATATTTTTCCGTGATTCATGATGCACTAACGTTTTCTTTTAGTAAACGTTCTATGTACTGTTCTTGCGCTTTTTTATCGGCTAGTTCCTGGCGCAAAATCTTTTCGGCCATACCAATGGATAGTGAGGCCACCTCGCTGCGAATTTCGGCAATTGCTTGGGCTTTTTCTTTAGCAATTTGAGCGCGAGCGTCGTCTATAATTTGTTGAGCCTCTTGCTTAGCCTGCAATTTTGCTTCGGCTACCATTTTTTCGTTCATTTGCTTGGTTTCTTTTACCATGCGCATTTGTTCTGCTTGTGCAGCAGCAATAATGGCTTTGCCTTTTTCTTCTAAGCCTGCCAACGATTGGGCAGCTTCTTCGGCTTTTTTAAGAGACGTAGTAATGTGATCTTCGCGTTGTTTTAGCGACGATAAAATGGTTGGCCATGCAAATTTTGCTAGTATAAAGAATACGATAGAAAAGGCCAACAGCATCCATATTACTAATCCGGAATCCGGTAAAAAAAGATTCATAATGTTTGCTTTTGGTGATAAATGGTAACCGCCTTTAACAGCGGTTACCTAGTTTTTTATTGGTACCCTTGTGGGGGTTGCGCGGCTTATAAAAGAATAGCCAAAACGCAAGTAATGATGGCAAACAAGGTTACACCTTCAATAAGGGCTGCTGCCAAAATCATACCCGAACGGATATCGCCTGCAGCTTCTGGTTGACGTGCAATGGCTTCCATAGCAGAAGAACCAATTTTACCAATGCCCATACCGGCACCTAAAATAGCGATAGCAGCGCCAATACTTGCGCCAAATTTTGCTAATGCTGCGCCTGCAAAGGCGGCTTCAAGAATTACTGATAACATAATGATAAGTGTTAAGTGTTTATTGTTTAGTTGTTTAGTCGAATTACCGAATCACCGAATCACCGGAGCATTGCGCCAGCAATGCGATATTAATGATGTTCTTTTACTTGTGCCATGCCAATAAAGGTAGCCGATAGCATGGTAAATACGTATGCTTGGATAAAGGCTACCAATAATTCCAAGCAATACATAAATATCGAGAATAAGATAGATACCACAGCGGTAACACCACCTACTACAGCACCCATGCTGATGGTTATAATAAATATCAACGCCATTAGCACCATAATAATAAGGTGTCCTGCCAAAATATTGGCAAAAAGACGAATCATCAAGGCGATGGGTTTGGTCAACGTTGATATAATCTCGATAATAGGCATTAAGGGCAATGGTACTTTTAACCAGGTAGGTACATCGGGCCAAATTACCTCTTTGTAATATTCTTTAGTACCGCACAAGTTGGTTACAAAATACGTAAATAAGGCTAGTACCAAGGTAACCGATAAGTTGCCTGTTAGGTTAGCACCAAATGGGAAAATAGGAATCAATCCCATTAAGTTATTCAATAGAATAAAGAAAAATACCGTTAGCAAATAAGGCGAGAAACGTAGGTACTGATCGCCTAGCGATGGTTTAATTACGTCGTCTTCGATGTAGTTAATAACCACTTCCATTAAACTATGGCCTTTACTTGGTACACCCAATGGACGTTTTTTGTAGGCACGTGCCATGGGTAAAAAGATGCCTAGCAAAATAGCGCTCGATAACAAAATAGCAAATACGTTTTTGGTAATAGAAAGGTCAAATGGTCTTACCACTTCGCCTTTGCTGTTAATTTCTACCAATTTGCCATCGTAATCGCCACCTTTAGCAATGTAAAAATTTTGGTAATGGTGTCCGTGGGCAACATGGCTCGACGAAAAAACAAACCATCCTCTTTCTTCGCTGCGAGCAATAACCAATAGAGGTATAGAAATAGGGTGTCCGTTTATTTCGGTAATATGAAAATCATAGCCGTCGCCTACGTGACCAAATAAAAACGATACTGGGTCAAAGCTAGGTGCTTCTTCTGTGGCTGTTTCGCTTGCCATAAGGGTAGGGCTAAACAGCATTACACACATAAGTAGTATGTATTTTATTCTTTTCATTCTTGTGATTTATTCGGTTTTTTAAGCATCCATGCCATGGCCAATTTGGTTTCTACAACCAACGTTAGTAGGTACATTACTAGCAACCTAAAAAAGAAGGCTACTCCTACTTCTGGTAAAAAGAACGCTAAACCCAATACAAGTGCTAGTGTAAGTAACAGTTTACCTGTTTTGTACAACATGTACACTTGTGCGGCTTTTGCTTGGTTGGTATGGTTGCGAGCATATTGCTCTATCATATAATAAACCCCTTCAACCCCCATAAAGAACAGAGGGATAAGCAAATAAAGTCGGATGTAAGGCGCTTGTAATATAAATTGGTGTACCAAACTAATAACCAATTCGCCCAAAACACAACTTGCTAGTAGAATAAGAAATTCACGTTTCATGCCAATTCTACGCAAGCGGTTACTTCTCCTTGGTGAACTTCTACAAATCCGCCAGCAATATCAATGGATACGGGCTCGCTTTCTGCGTTTGCAATTACAATCGTTCCTTTATTTAGTAACGATATAATAGGAGCGTGGTTGTCTAATACCGTAAACGGACTTTGCGCTCCAGGAAAGGCTACCGATGTAGCTGTTCCATTGTACAAACTTTTGTTGGCCGAAAGAATAGAAACATTCATGGTTATTTGCTACTTTCTTTTAATAGTTGTTCGCCTTTGGCAATGGCAGCATCAATGTTGCCCACCAAGTTAAAGGCAGCTTCTGGGTATTGGTCTACTTCGCCATCCATAATCATGTTAAAGCCTCTAATGGTTTCATCAATAGGAAACAAAACGCCTTTTAGACCAGTAAACTGTTCTGCTACGTGGAAGGGTTGCGACAAGAAACGTTGTACACGACGAGCGCGGTGTACTACCAATTTGTCGGCTTCAGATAGTTCTTCCATACCCAAAATAGCAATAATATCTTGCAATGATTGGTAGCGTTGCAATAGCTCAATTACGCGTCTAGCTGTATTGTAGTGCTTTTCGCCTACAACGGTTGGGTCCAAAATACGCGAGGTAGAGTCCAATGGGTCTACTGCTGGATAAATACCCAATTCGGCAATTTTACGGCTTAATACGGTGGTAGCATCCAAGTGGCTAAAGGTAGTAGCAGGAGCAGGGTCGGTTAAGTCGTCCGCTGGTACGTAAATAGCTTGTACAGAGGTAATAGAGCCGTTTTTGGTAGAGGTAATACGTTCTTGCATTAAACCCATTTCAGAAGCTAGGGTAGGTTGGTAACCTACAGCCGATGGCATACGGCCTAGCAACGCCGAAACTTCCGATCCAGCTTGTGTAAAACGGAAAATGTTGTCGATAAATAGCAATACATCATTACCTTTTTCGCCAGATTCGTTGTTATCGCGGAACGATTCGGCTACGGTCAAACCCGATAAAGCTACCGATGAACGGGCACCAGGAGGTTCGTTCATCTGACCAAATACTAGGGTTGCTTGCGATTTGGCTAGGGCTTCTTGGTCTACTTTAGAAAGGTCCCAATCGCCTTCTTCCATACTTTTCTTGAATTCTTCGCCGTAGTTAATAACGCCCGCTTCTAACATTTCACGAAGCAAGTCGTTACCTTCGCGGGTACGTTCACCTACACCGGCAAATACAGAATAACCGTTGTAACCTTTGGCAATGTTGTTGATCAATTCCATAATCAACACGGTTTTACCTACACCTGCACCACCAAACAAACCAATCTTACCACCTTTTAAATAAGGTGCTAATAAGTCAATAACCTTAATACCGGTATATAGAATTTCTTTAGAGGTAGCCAACTCCTCGTAGGTAGGTGGTTGACGGTGAATAGGATATTCTTTACTGCGGTCTAATGTAGAGATACCGTCAATGCTATCGCCGGTAACATTTAATAAACGACCTTTAATTTGATTGCCAATGGGCACCGAAATAGGAGCACCAGTAGGAATAACTTCCATGCCGCGTACCAACCCGTCTGTAGAATCCATCGCAATGGCACGGATAGAATTTTCGCCGATGTGTTGTTGGCATTCAATAATCAGTTTCTGTCCACCTTGACGAGTAACTTGCAAGGCATCGTGAATTTTAGGTAGTGCGTCGCCACCTTGTTCAAAGGTTACGTCTACTACTGGACCGATAACTTGTGTGATAAAACCTTTTGTGTTTGTCATAATTTTTAATCAATAACAATCCCAAAATTACCAAATTTTAAGTAACTGCCCAAGAAAAACTTCTTTTTTTTACTCAAATGTTGAAAAATGCGCATAAAAAAACGAGTAAAATTAACTTTACTCGTTTTTTTTGTTTAGTCGTTAAGTCGTTTAAATACCGATTAGTCGATTATTCGCTTCGCTCATGAATTTTAGTGCGAGGTGAATGCAGAAACCATGTTTACATGGGTTATGCTGAACCGAAGCCTAAAATCATGTAATAAGTTGCTCTCGCTCGGCATAATCAATGCTGGGCACTTGAATATCTTTGGCTGCGGTTCGGCATAGTTCAAACAAGTTTGACTCTGCGCTCGCCTTGCACAAAGATTCGACAGGCTCAGTGACCGCATTGCTTCTGCACTCACTTAATCGCAACATTAGTCGATTAGTCGATTATTCACATTCGTTCATCAATACGTCACCGATTAGTCCGAGCGAAGCGAGTTTAATATTTCTCCTTTCTCCTTTATCAACTCTCCTTTAACTAATCACCGATTATAAATACGCTTCAATATTCTTTTCGATGCGTTCTAGCAAATTCGATGTGTCGGTCTTTTCAAATTTTTCGCCGGTAATGTTTTCGTACAATTCCATGTAGCGATTGGTAATGCCTGCAACAATTTCGTCGGTCATTTCGGGTACTTGTTGGCCTTCTTTGCCTTGGAAACCATTTTCCATCAACCATTCGCGCACAAATTCTTTAGAAAGTTGTTTTTGTGCTTCGCCTTTTTCAAAACGTTCTTCGTAGCCGTCAGCGTAGAAATAACGCGATGAGTCGGGGGTGTGAATTTCGTCCATTAGGTAAATTTGACCGTCGCATTTGCCAAATTCGTATTTGGTATCTACCAAAATCAATCCGCGTTTAGCTGCAATTTCGCTACCACGTTTAAACAAGGCCAAGGTGTATTGTTCTAGCATAGCATAGTCTTCGGCACTTACTAAACCTTGAGCAATGATTTCTTCTTTGCTAATATCTTCGTCGTGTTGGCCCAACTCTGCTTTGGTAGTAGGGGTAATAATTGGGGTTTCAAAAGCTTGGTTTTCGCGCATACCATCGGGTATTTTAACGCCGCAAATTTCGCGAACGCCATTTTTGTAAGCACGCCATGCGCTACCACATAAGTAACCACGAACAATCATTTCTACAGGAAAACCTTGGCAACGACGACCTACGGTAACCATAGGGTCGGGAGTGGCTAGTTTCCAGTTTGGAACGATGTCGGCTGTAGCATCCAAAAATTTAGCTGCAATTTGGTTTAGCATTTGTCCTTTGTAAGGAATGCCTTTGGGTAGCACTACGTCGAATGCCGAGATGCGGTCGGTTGCTACCATTACTAATGTGTCGCCAATGCTGTATACGTCACGAACTTTGCCATGGTATACGTCGGTTTGGCCTTTAAAATTGAAATTAGTTGCTGTTAGTGCGTTCATAATTTTTTTGTCGCTTTGCTCCGACTAATCGGTTAATCGGAATAGAGGTTATTATTGTTGTTTAGTTTGCTTAGTCGAAATCGGTCACTGAGCTTGTCGAAGTGCCCGATTTGATGTTTCGTTTAGTCAACTTTAGACTTTTGACGATTGCGAAGCAATCTCGTTTCTTTCGTAGGCGTCTACAATGCGCGATACTAATTTATGTCGGATAATGTCCTTTTTGTCAAATTCTATAAACGATATGCCTTTTACACCGTTTAATATATGCATGGCGTGCAATAAACCCGATTGTTTGCTTTCTGGTAAGTCAATTTGGGTGCTGTCGCCTGTAATAATCATCTTGGAATTAAAGCCAAGACGGGTTAAAAACATTTTAATTTGTTGTTTGGTGGTGTTTTGAGCTTCGTCCAAGATAATAACGGCATCGCTTAAGGTTCTACCACGCATAAATGCCAATGGCGCAATTTGGATAACGTGTGTTTCTAGGTATTCCTTTAGTTTAAAAGGCGGAATCATGTCTTCCAAAGCATCGTACAAGGGTTGCAAGTAGGGGTCTATCTTGTCTTTCATATCGCCTGGCAAGAAACCTAGTTTTTCGCCAGCTTCTACGGCAGGACGGCTTAAAATGATTTTTCGTACTTGCTTGTTTTTTAGGGCTCTAACGGCCAATGCAATGGCGGTATAGGTTTTACCCGAACCAGCAGGCCCCATGGCAAACATTAAATCGTTTTTGTCAAAGTCTGCTAGTAATTTTTGTTGATTGGGCGTGCGAGCGGTAATGGGTTTGCCATTTAATCCGTGCAATATCAAATTGTTAGGCACGGGATCGGTAACGCTTGTATTTCCTTTTACAATGTCGATGATGGTAGCTTCGGGCAAATTGTTGAATTCGGCAGCATGCTTTTCTAGCAAGGTCATCTTATCGTAAAAAGTAGCCAATTCTGCCTCGTCGCCCACGGCTTTAATCATGCTTCCCCTGGCAACCAATTTAATCTTTGGAAATACCACCTTAAGCAAGCGAATGTTGCTGTTGTTAACCCCGCAAAATACCACGGGGTCGGCATTGGTTAGTATGTATGTGGTTTCGTTCACCGCTTATTCTGCTTCGTTTAATTGGTTGATGCAACGTTGTAGGCTAGCCTCCCAGTGAGGAACCGCAATGCCAAAGGTGTTTTTAATTTTTGCTTTGTTAAGCACGCTGTAATGAGGACGAGCGGCTTTGGTAGGGTAGTCTTTGGTTTCTATAGGGTTTACTTGGCAAGTGGTAATACCCGATAGTTGGTGAATTTTAAGGGTAAAATCGTACCAACTGCAAACACCTTCGTTGCTATAGTGGTAAATGCCCCCTTTGTTATGTTCTTGGTCGATGGTTTGATCTAGCATAACAAGCAATGCTGCTGCTAAATCTTCGGCAAAGGTAGGCGAACCTACTTGGTCAAAAATTACGTTTAATTGTTCGCGTTCGGCGCCTAGTTTACGCATGGTTTTTACAAAGTTGTTGCCAAATGGCGAGTACAGCCAAGCTGTACGCACTACCATAGCGTTTTCGCAAGATTTTAAAAGGGCTTTTTCGCCTTTTAATTTGGTTTTTCCGTATACCGAGCAGGGGCTGGTGGGCATATCTTCGGTATAAGGCATATAGCCTTTTCCATTAAAAACATAGTCGGTCGATACGTGAATAATGCCAGCGCCTACTTCTGCGGCTACTTCGCCTAAGTTTTTTACCGCTTTGGCGTTGATTTTCTCGCACAATTCGGTTTCGTCTTCGGCTTTGTCAACGGCGGTATAAGCGGCGCAGTTAATGATGTATCGAATATCGTTTCCTTGCACAAAATCAAGCAACATGGCTTTGTCGCAAATGTCTAGGCTATCTACGTCGGTAAACATAAAATTGTACTGAGGGTAGTTGGCCGACAAAATACGTACTTCGTTGCCCAATTGACCGTATGCACCGGTTACAAGAATGTTTTTCATGGTATATTAGTAAACAAAGTTGGTTTTTAAATCTTTAAATAGGGGGTGTTTAAGGTCTTTTTCCGATATCAGTTGTTTGTCGGCAGGAATGCCCCAATCGATGTTTAAATCGGGGTCGTTAAACATAACTCCACCTTCTAGTTGTGCGTTGTAAAGATTATCGCATTTGTAGGTAAATACAGCGGTTTCGCTCAATACCGAAAAACCGTGGGCAAAACCACGTGGAATAAGGAATTGGGTTTTGCTATCGGCGTCCAACTCAACCCCGTACCATTTGCCGTAAGTAGGCGAACCTACACGAATGTCTACGGCTACGTCGTACACGCGTCCTTCTACTACCGATACCAATTTAGATTGGCTTTCTGGGTTTAGTTGGAAGTGCAAACCTCTAATAACACCATAGGTAGATTTAGATAGGTTGTCTTGGCAAAAATCTTGCATAATGCCAGCGTCTTGGTAACGTTTTTTGTTGTATGTCTCGCAGAAATAGCCACGAGCATCGCCAAAAATTTTAGGTTTAATAATCAATAAACCTTCTATGCCAGTTTCTATTATTTCCATAATTATTGTCGCTTGTTGCTTGTCACTTGTTGCTTGTCACTCGTCACTTGTAGCTTGTTGTCTAATAATAGACGATTTACTAGTGACTATCGACTATCGACTATCGACTATCGACAGTTATATAATATTAGGTTCGTCGGCAATTTTAATAAGGTACTGTCCGTAAAAATTCTTTTTAAGCGGCTCGGCCAATTTTAAAAGTTGTTCGCGGTTAATGTAACCGTAGTTGTAAGCAATTTCTTCTAGACAAGCCACTTGCAACCCTTGGCGGTTTTGAATGGTGGCAATAAAGTTAGATGCTTCTAGTAAGCTATCGTGTGTGCCAGTATCAAGCCATGCCACACCACGGCCCATTAGTTGAACGTTTAAGCGTCCTTCTGCTAGGTATAGTTTATTAAGGTCGGTAATTTCTAATTCGCCACGAGCCGATGGCTTAAGCGATTTGGCTTTTTTTACTACGTCGTTGCTGTAAAAGTATAAACCCGTTACGGCATAGTTCGATTTAGGATTAGCAGGCTTTTCTTCTAACGAAAGTACTTTGCCGTTTTGGTCAAATTCGGCTACGCCATAACGCTCGGGGTCGTTTACATAGTAGCCAAATACAATGGCACCATCTTCTAAAGAAGCAGCTTGTTTAAGCATGTTCGATAGGTTGTATCCGTAAAAGATATTATCGCCCAATACCATACAAACGCTATCGTCGCCAATAAAATCTTCGCCAATTAAAAAGGCTTGTGCCAAGCCATCGGGCGATGGTTGAATAGCGTATTCAAAACGAACACCTAGCGACGATCCATCGCCTAAAAGGTTTTGGTACAAATGAATGTCTTGGGGGGTAGAAATGATTAAAATTTCTTTGATACCTGCCAAAAGCAAAATGGATACAGGGTAGTAAATCATGGGTTTGTCGTAAACCGGAATGATTTGTTTAGAGATACTTTTGGTAATGGGGTATAGTCTAGTACCCGAACCACCTGCTAATACAATACCTTTCATAATGTAACGGTTATAAATTTATACTTATCTTACAAAGATATAAATTAAAATTTAGAAATCCCAATCGTCGTCGTCAAAATTACATTCCATAAAAGCATCTAGGTCGCGACGCTCTTTTTTTGTAGGTCTGCCGGTGCCCCTGTCGCGGTCTATAAAGCCTACCATGCGCATTCTGTCTAGAATTTCGTATTGTTCGGCAGGGGTAACATTTTCCATAAATTCGGGCACTAATTTGGCGCCCAAACGGTTTTCGGTAAGTTGTAGTGCTTTAAAAGAGTAGGTGATGGGCGGTTTTTTAACCTCTACCACCGTGCCTACCGTGATGGTGCGCGATGGTTTTACCGCATTGCCACCTATGCTGATGCGTCCTTTTTTGCAGGCATCGGCAGCTATGCTGCGCGTTTTAAAAAGGCGCATTGCCCAAAGCCATTTGTCAATTCTTACTTCTGATGCAGCCACCTTACTTATTATTAAACTGGTTCATGGTAATGTTAATGCCAGCCAAGCAGAAACTTTTAATGATATCAATGGCAATGTCAATGCGGGCAGGCAAGGTGGTTTGCTCTTCGGTAGTAAATTTGCCCAAAACAAAGTCAATTTGTCCGCCGCGGGCATAGTTATTGCCCAATCCAAAGCGTAAACGTGCGTACGCATCGGTTCCAAGCATGGCTTGAATATTGCCTAATCCATTGTGTCCTGCCGAACTTCCCTTGGATTTTAAACGAAGGCTTCCAAAGGGTAGGGCAAGGTCGTCTACCAATACCAATACGTTTTCTAATGGAATTTTTTCTTGCGTCATCCAATAGCGAACGGCATTACCGCTTAAGTTCATGTACGTAGAGGGTTTGAGCAAAATAAGTTGTTTGTTTTTTATTTTGCACTCGGCTACCGCTCCGTATCGTTTGTCGGTAAAAAAAACATTAGACGCCTTAGCAAAGGCGTCTAATATCATAAATCCTATGTTGTGGCGGGTTTCGTGGTATTCGTCACCAATGTTACCCAAACCAACAATTAAGTATTTCATAAATGCTACGTTAGTGGGATTATCCCTTTGCTTGAGCACCACGAGCAGCTCTGGTCAATTGAACAGCAACTACTACGTTGTCTTTGTTGTTTACAATTTGCAAACCTTCGTAAGACAATTCGCCTGCTTTGATGGTTTTGCCTAGTTCCAAGTTTTCTACGTTTACTACCAAAACTTCTGGGATGTTGGTGTAAACAGCTTTAACTTTTAGTTTACGCAATACTAGTGATAGTTTACCACCGGCACGTACACCTACAGCCAAACCTTCGGTTTTAACAGGAACACTGAAGATGATTGGTTTGTCTTCGAATACTTCTAAGAAGTCTAAGTGAAGGATGTTGTCAGAAACTGGGTGATATTGAGCATCTTTTAATACAGCATTGTAAGTTTTGCCGTCGATGGTCAATTTGATAGCGTAAATGTTAGGAGAGTAAATCAATTTGCGAACAGCAGCTTGAGTTACAGTAAAGTTTACATTTTCTTTACCTCCGTAAAGTACGCAAGGAATAGATTCGTTAGCACGGATAGCTTTGCTGGCTTTTTTGCCTAAGTCGGTTCTGATAGTACCGCTCAATTCAAAAGTTTTCATAAATAAAATTGTGTTACTAAAATTCAGGGTCTGTCGTTATGCTTTTGGTGTTGGCGACCCGATTCCCATCACACTGTTTTAAAAAGCGGGGCAAAGATAGTAAAAAAATGAGAAATGAGAAAGGAGAAAGGAGAAATTTTTGTTTCTGCCCTCTCATTTCTCATTTCTCCACTCTCAACTCTCCACTATTATAAATGTACCCAGCCTTGTGCTTTTAGCTCAATGGCAGCGCCGTCGCGGGTGGTAAGGTATTTGCCTGCGCCTGCTTCGGTAATGTAGCCAATTACGTGCACGTCTTTTACTTGGTTAATTTTTTCGTGCATTTCAAGCGGAACGGTAAACAACAATTCGTAGTCTTCGCCTCCGTTTAGGGCTGCAGTAACTAGGTTCATGTTAAATTCCTCGGCCATCATGGCTGTTTCGTAGTCAATAGGAATTTTGTCTTCGTAAATGGTGCATCCTACGCCACTTTGGTCGCAAATATGGAATAATTCAGACGATAATCCATCAGAAATATCCATCATAGAGGTAGGCACAATGCCTGCATCGGCCAAGGTTTTAATAATATCGCCACGTGCTTCGGGTTTTAGTTGGCGTTGGATGATGTATTCTTTTCCGGCAAAGTCGGGTTGAACGCCTTCTAAATTTTTGTCATTTTGGAACAGGCGTTTTTCGCGTTCTAATAGTTGCAAGCCCATGTAAGCCGCGCCTAAATTGCCCGATACGCAAATTAAATCGTTTTGTTTAGCACCGCTGCGGTAGGCAATTTTACCTACTTCGCCTTCACCAATACAGGTAATGCTAATGCAAAGTCCTGTTAGCGAACTGGTTGTATCGCCGCCCACTACGTCTACATGGTGTCGGTTACAAGCCAAAAGAATGCCTGCGTACAATTCTTCTACATCTTCTACGCCAAAACGTTTGTCAATGCCAATAGATACGGTAATTTGTTTGGGAGTGCCATTCATGGCAAAAATATCCGAAATATTGACCATGGCAGCTTTGTATCCTAAATGTTTTAAAGGTACATAAGTAAGGTCAAAATGAATACCTTCTAATAATAGGTCGGTAGTAACCAAAGCGCGTGTGTTTTTGCCTGTGTAATTTAGTACTGCCGCATCGTCGCCTATGCCTTTTTCTGACGATTTATTTTCTAATTGAATGTGTTTGGCCAAGTGTTTAATCAGTCCAAATTCGCCTAATGTTGAAATTTCGGTTTTTGCCATATATAAATAGGTGTTGAAATGAATACGCAAAAGTAATGATAAAATCTTAAATCTGCATGCAAGTGTTTGCGCAAATTAGTATTTTCGCTATCTTTACAAAATTATTTTAGCAACAACCAATACCAATTATTGTGAGTTTACAAGTTTCTAATTTGTCCAAACGATACGGCACCCAACAGGTGTTAACCGATTTGTCTTTTTCTGTTGATAAAGGCCAGATAGTGGGTTTTTTAGGTCCTAATGGGGCAGGAAAATCTACCACCATGAAAATTGCTATGGGTTTTTGTATGCCCGATGCAGGCCGTGTGATAGTAGATGGTTTGGATGCTCAAAAAGACCGATTGGCTGTGCAACGTTTGGTAGGGTATTTGCCCGAACACAATCCGCTGTACCTGGATATGTACGTGCGCGAATCGCTTACTTTTACGGCTAATCTATACCAATTGGGCAACCAAACGGCTAGCAGAGTAGACGAAATGATAGAGCGTACGGGGTTAAGCAGTGAGTGTCATAAAAAAATAGGTCAGCTTTCTAAAGGTTATCGACAACGGGTAGGGTTGGCACAAGCCCTTATTCATAACCCTAAAGTGCTGATATTAGACGAACCCACCACAGGTTTAGATCCTAATCAGTTGGTGGATATTAGAAATTTGATTCAAGAATTTGGCAAAGAAAGAACGGTTTTGTTTAGTACGCACATTATGCAAGAGGTAACTGCTATTTGCGACCGTTTTTTGGTGTTGCGTAAAGGTGAACTAGTGGCAGATAGGGCTGTAGATGGCCTCTCTGCCGAACAATTGGAAACATTATTCCGCGAATTAACTGCATGATGGATACTAATTTTGATATACGCAAAAGCCGTGGCGAGCGCGAAAACGATTTTGAAAACGTGCTTCGTCCGCTTACTTTTGCCGATTTTAAAGGACAAAATGCCATTGTAGAAAACCTAAAGATTTTTGTGCAAGCGGCTCGTATGCGCGAGGAGGCATTAGACCATGTGTTGTTGCATGGCCCTCCGGGGTTGGGCAAAACTACCTTGTCTAATATCATTGCCAACGAATTAGGGGTGGGCTTTAAAATTACATCGGGTCCTGTTTTAGATAAACCCGGCGATTTGGCAGGGTTGCTAACCAGTTTAGAGCCCAACGATGTGCTTTTTATTGACGAAATTCATCGATTAAGCCCTGTGGTAGAAGAGTATTTGTATTCGGCCATGGAAGACTATCGTATTGATATTATGATAGATAAAGGCCCTAGTGCTCGTTCTATTCAAATTGATTTAAATCCGTTTACCTTGATTGGGGCTACCACGCGTAGTGGTTTGTTAACCAGTCCGTTGCGTGCCCGTTTTGGTATCAATAGCCATTTTGAATATTACGATACGGCTATTCTTACCTCTATTGTAAAACGTTCGGCGGCTATTTTAGATACCCCTATTTACGAGGATGCTGCCGTAGAAATTGCTCGTCGTAGTAGGGGAACGCCTCGTATTGCCAATGCTTTGCTACGTCGTGTGCGCGACTTTGCACAAGTAAAAGCCGATGGCGTTATCGACAAAGACATTGCCTGCTATGGCCTAGAAGCCTTAAACATCGACTCGTTTGGTTTGGACGAAATTGACAACAAAATTTTAACCACCATTATCGATAAGTTTGGAGGAGGTCCGGTTGGTTTAACCACCATTGCTACCGCTTTGGGCGAAGATGCAGGAACGGTAGAAGATGTATACGAACCTTATTTAATCAAGGAAGGATTTATTAAACGTACGCCAAGGGGTAGAGAAGTAACCGATTTAGCGTATCAACATTTAAAACGTAGCCGATTCTCGTCGGGTTACGAAAATGCCTTGTTTTAACCATGTCTGCAATTAAAGGTTTATTTAAAGATACTGCCATATATGGCATTAGTAGCATTGTGGGGCGGTTTTTGAACTGGTGCCTAGTACCACTTTACACCTACGTGTTGTCGTCGTCGGCCGATTATGGCATTGTTACCAACTTATATGCTTGGACAGCATTGATGATGGTAATCTTAACCTACGGTATGGAAACGGGTATGTTTCGTTTTATGAGCGATGCCAACGAAAATCCCAATACCGTTTACAAAACAGCCCTTACTAGTTTGTTTGCCACATCGCTTATTTTTGTGGTGGTATGTATGGCATTTATCCATCCCATTGCCCAATCGCTAGGATACCAAAAGTATCCAGAATTTGTGGGTATGATGGTTTGTATTACGGCCATGGATGCCTTTGATTGCATCCCTTTTGCCTATTTGCGCTACAAAAAACGTCCCATAGCTTTTGCGGTTATTAAGTTTGCCATGATTTTTGCCAATATTGGCATGAACCTGTTCTTCTTGCTGTTGTGTCCGTATTTATGGGAAACGGCTCCTCAATTAATCGATTGGTTTTATAGGCCCAACTACCAAGTAGGGTATATTTTTGTTGCCAACTTTATTTCTACATTGGTGGTTACCCTTATTTTGATGCCTTACGTATTTCAGGGTAAATATGCTTTTAAATGGGGGTTGCTAAAAAAAATGTTGCATTATTCGTTGCCTTTGTTAATGCTAGGGGTAGTGGGCATTATGAATCAAACCATCGATAAAATTATTTTCCCTTACCTATACGATAATCAAGAAATTGCTGTGGCGCAGCTGGGTATTTACGGAGCCTGTTTTAAGGTAGCTATGGTAATGATGATGTTCTCGCAAGCCTTTCGATACGCATACGAACCCTTTGTATTTGACAAAAGCCGTTCGGTTGGCAAAGAACAAATGTATGCCGATACCATGAAGTATTATGTGCTTACCTCGTTGCTGATTTGTTTAGGCATGATATTGTTTATCGACATCATTAAATTATTGATTCACGAAAGTTATTGGAGTGGATTGGTGGTGGTGCCCATTGTGCTGTTCTCTTACTTATTTCAAGGCATATACTCCAATTTATCAATATGGTATAAGCTAACCGATAAAACCTATTATGGTTTTATAATATCGGCTATTGGATTGGTAATTAATGTGTTACTGTTGTGGTTCTTGGTGCCACGTTTGGGGTTGATAGGCGCTGGTTTTGCCTCGTTTGGCGCTTTCTTTACCATGATGCTTATATCGTACCTGTTGGGTAATAAATACATGCCTTTGCCTTACGATTTGCGCAAATTTGGTAAATATTTATTGCTTACCATGGCCTTGTTAGTTATCAACCATTTTGCCGTAACTCCTTTGGTGTGGGTAAATTACATCATAAAGGTAGCGTTGCTACTTGTTTTTGTTGCTTATTTAGTAAAAAAAGATTTACCCCTAGCCACCTTACCATTTATAGGCAAATACTTTAAACGCCCCAACCCCTAAACGAATTTCAGTGCAAGCCGAAAGCAGAGTCAAACTTGTTTGAACTATGCTAAGGCGAAGCCTGAAATCATGAAAAGCGAAGCTTTGAATAATCAACGAATAATATGAAACACTATGTATTTTTTGCCAACGGTTTTGAAGATATCGAAGCCTTGAGCGTAGTAGATGTATTGCGCCGTGCAGGCGTAGAGGTTAAAACCGTGTCTATTTACGATACGTTGCACGTAACCTCTGCCCATGGCGTTACCATGGTAACCGATATGGTATTTGCCGATGTAGAACCCACCGAAGGTTACTTAATTTTGCCAGGTGGCATGCCTGGAACTACCAATTTGGCGGCTCACAGCGGTTTGTGTGCTATGCTACAAGAACACAACGCTAAAGGATTGCCACTAGCTGCTATTTGTGCTGCCCCCATGGTATTTGGCGGTTTGGGTATTCTAGAGGGTAAAAAAGCCATTTGCTATCCTGGTTGCGAAGGCGGTTTGGGCGGTGCTTTGGTGCAAGCCAACCAAAACGTAGTAAAAGACGGTAACATCATTACAGGAAAGGGCCCAGGCGTATCGTTAGATTTTGCGTTGGCCATTGCTGCCACCTTGGTGGGCGAGGAGAGGGCTTCTTCTATTGGCAAGGCGATGATGTATTTGTAATAAGCCATGTAGCTGAATAAAAAGTGTATTTCTGCGTTACGCTTGCCTTCAAAATCCTCATTTACCTTAGTAAACTCCGGTTTTTCAGGCTCGCAAGCCTTGAACTACATCTTTTTATTCAACTCCAATCTCTACAAAAAAATTGCATCGGCGTTTGCCGATGCTTTTTTGTGGAGATTACCGGACTCGAACCGGTCACCTCGACACTGCCAGTGTCGCGCTCTAGCCAGATGAGCTAAACCCCCAAATGCGTTGCAAATATACAACGCAGTTTTTATTTATGCAATAGTATGCTTAAATTCTTTTATTTCAACATCCAACCTTGTTGGGTGTGTTCTAAGATTTGCTTTTTATCGGCCGATGTCCATGATGCTGTACCTTCGGTTCGAGTCCAAATTTGTGGGTTGGCTCCAAATGTTTCTAATTGGGTGCTGTCTGTGCTAAATACAACAAATGTGGTTACTTCTTGCGTATCATTAGCAGGCGTGTAAACCAATTTGCTTCCTACTTCCCAAACACGCACGCATTCTCCTTTTATCTCGCTCCATGTGTATCCTGCCGATGCTTTGCAACCATGCTCGTCGCTATCGTTGCCTACAATGGTTGGGGTAGGTAAATCTTGCACGTTATCTTGCATAGACGATTTTTTGGCCGTTTTGCACGCGGCTAAACAACCCAATAAAGCAACAACTATAAGGTAACTATATTTTTTCATCTTCTTGTATAAAATGGGTTAGTTCTTGGTACAATCGCTGAATAGGAAGTCCCATTACATTGTAATACGATCCTACAATCTTTTCAATGCCAATGTAGCCAATCCATTCTTGCACTCCGTACGATCCAGCCTTGTCAAAAGGTTGGTAGGTATCGATGTAATGTTCTATTTCTTGGTCTGATAAAGGTTTAAAGTATACCTCGCTAACGGCATTAAATAATCGTTTATTGCGTTTAGTAAATAGGCAAACTGCCGTTATTACCTCGTGCTTATTGCCCGATAGGGTGCGTAGCATTTCTATGGCCTCTGCTTTGTTGGCAGGTTTGCCCAATATTTTTCCGTCGATAGAAACTACCGTGTCGGCAGTAATGGCCAAAGTGTTTTCTTGCAAAAAGGGTACGTATGCTTGTGCCTTGGCTTGTGTAATAAAACAAGGAACTTCTGCTCCTTGTAAGTGCGTAGGGTAGGTTTCGTCAGCATCTACCGATGTAGCTTCAAAGGCTATTTCCAATCCTTTTAGCAGTTCTCTTCGCCTAGGCGATTGCGATACCAAAACTACGTGGTACTTTTTTATTTTATCGGCTAGCATCATGCAGGCAGGCTATTTATATAATATAGGTAATACACCACTAGTGCATACGAACAACCAATCAGCATAATAAACTTAACAAATTGGCTAATTTGTTGCCATTGACTGCGTTTTTTGGCAATGCCTATCCAGCAAAGTAAAATCAACATGGGGATGGCCATGCCAAATACGTAATAGCGCAATGTAATGGTATCGTTAGTAAATGGAATGTATGCTAATGCAGCATAGCCTGTAAGCAATAAAATACCAATGGTTAATGCCATTAAAATGATTTTAGTAGTACCAATGCCCCATACAATAGGAATGGTGTGGCATTCCATTTCGCGGTCACCCTCTATGTCGTCAATATCTTTAATAATTTCGCGCAAAAAGGTAAATAAGAAAGAAAACAAACCAAAACCAGCAGTCCACGCATAAATATCAATGATAATAGGTGTTTGGTAAATAAGCGATTGGTAAGTTTGAATTAGTTGTGTATTAACTACATAACCAATCATAAAACACGACATAAATGCACATACGGCAATCATTAGGTTGCCAATAATGAGTTGACGCTTGTAGCTAGACGAATAAAACCAAAGAAGGCCAGAAATAACAATGTAAATCAGTCCAATGGTAACATCGCGCAATAAAACTGCTAGGCATAATCCACACAAAACACCCAATCCTAATAAGATTTGAAAACCCATGGCTGCTTGTGCACGGGTAACGCTTTTGCCTACAATTACCTTGGTAGGGCGATTTATCTCGTCAATTTTGGTATCAAAATAGTCGTTAATAACATAACCACCAGCGGCAATTAGTACCGTAGAACCCAATAACAGACCAAATAGTAGGCCGCTATTGGCGGGGATGATGTGGTATTGTGCCAAATAAGGCATTACTACACCATAAAATAAACTGGCTACAATGTAGGCCAAAAATAGTATGTTTTTCCAACGAATTAGTTGGAGCCATGTTTTGATTGTTACCATGTAAATGCAGAATTACTTGTTAACCAATTGTTTTGTGCTTTTAGCACTTGCTCTATTACGTCTCTTGCACATCCACATCCGCCGTTGTAAAGCGATACGTATTTGGCAATATCTTTTACCTCTACGGCAGCATCGGCAGGGCAGGTAGGGGTGCCCACTAACTTCATAACGGGCACATCGGGAATATCGTCGCCCATGTATAGTACCACATCGCTCGATAAATTATTTTTGGTAATAAAATCGTGGTAGGCAGCCGTTTTTTCGGAGGCTCCTAGGTAGATGTCTGTAATGCCTAGTCCTTCAAAACGCACGCGTAGGTACTGGTTATGTGCTCCGCTAATGATGGCAATTTTGTAGCCCATTTTTACGGCTAGTTGCAAGGCAAAACCATCGCGCAAGTTAGCGGTTCGGATGGGTTCGCCTTCTGACGATAGGGTAACTGTTTGACTAGACAATACCCCGTCAATATCAAAAACAAAGGCCTTGATGCGGCTAATATCTTCTTTAAAGTTGGTCATCTTGTATGCTTTCGGTTAGTAGCTGATAAATGGCTTTTGCCTTGCCATCTAGTTGCGATAAATGTTTTTCAATAATGGGTTGGTCGCGCCTAACGGCAGGGCCTGTTTGCGATTGGCTAGGCGATAGGGTATGTACCTTTTGGGTAGTTTCATCTACCAACGATAGTAAATCGGTAAAAGGCAAATTTACCTGGGCCAATATTTTTTCGGCTTGTGCGTATAGGTGGTTGGTAAAGTTGCAAGCAAAAACAGCCGCCAAATGTACCTTAGCGCGCATGGCCGAATCTACTACCTTTACATTAGGCGATAATCTATTTGCGAATAGATGTAATTTGTTTTGAAATATAGTGTTATTCGCTTCGATATATAAGGCAATTTTACTAAAATCTACCTCTTTGCCATAAGAAAAGGTTTGTAGCGGATATAACACCCCAAAATTGGCGGCAAATAGGGCCAAAACTTGGCTGTCGGTGCTGCCAGAGGTGTGCACCAATAGGGCGTTTCCTGGAATATTGATACCATCTACTGCTTGGGCAATGGCATCGTCTTTTACGCTGCAAATGTACAAATCGGCATGGTTTACTACGGCCGATTTTTGGGTAGTATAGGGCAGTGTAGTGCCTACTTCTGCCATCATGCGTTGGGCAGAAGCCTGACTACGTGCTACAATTTGCAGCACGTCTGCACCCATGGCTAGCAACGCTTTGGTAAGGTGCGATGCTACTTTTCCTGTACCTATAACAACAACCTTGTTCACGGTTTAGAAGGTGTTGTTGTGTATCTTTTCAAATTGCAATTTATCCTCGTTAAAGGGTTTGCGTTCCATGCCCTTGTAACCAATGCTAATGATACATTCTACAGCATAGTGCTCGGGAATGTTTAGCAATTCTTTTACGTATTGGTCGGTGGATACCCCTTCGGTGGGCGACATGCGTTGACGCACTTGCGACCAGCAGCTACCCAATCCCAAATCTTCGGCGGTAAGTTGTAGGTTAAAAGCTACAATCGAGCAGTCTTCTACCCATACATCACTTTTAGTAGTATCGGCAATAATGACAATAGATAGGGGTGCTTCTGCTACAAAGGCACTACCAAAGGGTTTGCAACCAGCTAATTTAACTTGGGTTTCTTTATCGGTAACCACTATCATTTCCCATGGATTAATGCTTTTGCCCGATGGCGACATCAAGGCATTGTGCAACAACTGGTCTATTTTTTCTTGTTCTACCGCTTGCTCTGTAAATTTACGGTAACTGCGGCGTTTTTGTAATAATTGGTACATCATATTATTTCTCATTTCTCCTTTCTCCTTTCTGATTTACATTAAATAAGTACGCTATCGATACGGTAATGGCTTGGTTGTTGGATAACGAAAAATCTTCGCCTTTGTTGTTTTTAAAGATATTGCCCAACCCATAATCGTAACGGGCTTCTAAAATAAAATTTCCTGCTTTTTTGGTGGGGAACTCTATGCCCAATCCCCCGCAGATGCTATAATCAAATATGTTTTCAATTTCTTTGGTTTGCTCTTTTCCTGGATTGACAGAAAAAGGTGCAGTGGCGTCGTCGTTTACTAAAAAGCGAATTTTAGGCCCTAGATTGATAAAAAAACGGAATTTATCTTTACCAAAATAGATATGTGCTAAAAAAGGTATTTCTAAGTAATCCAATCTGCGGCTATAGGTTTCGCCTGTGATAGAAGAGGTTGATTTCCACCCACGTTGGGCATAGTTTAGTTCGGCTATCACTCCAAAATAGCGTTGGCCAATGTAACGGAATGTAAAACCACCATTGTATTTAAAATCAAAATCTTGGCTAACAGAAGGACTAAAACCCACCGTGTTCATCAGTGCCACCCCTTGGTTGGTACCCACGTATATTTCGGGTTCGATGTAGGTGTATTGCGCCCACAAACCACCCGAACACAATATACAAACTAGCAAAAATCCAAATTTCTTCATGTTACAAGGTAGAAATTCCGTCTTTGTCTATTTGATTAACGATGGTGCCAACATTCCAATAACCGCCTCCATCTACTTGTTCAAATAAGAAGTTCATTTGTAATCCATTTACCTCTGTATTAGGTAGATAGTGTGTAAAGTGTTGGCCGTAAATTTGGTATTGTTGCAAGAAGAACAAGCATATATCATAGCCAAATAGGGCAAAATTAGGACTTTGTTGTATGTTTTTGGGCAAACCAAATTTATCGTTCATTTGTTGGTAAAACTGAATGATGCGCGCATCGTTAAACGAAGCATAATAACTGGTAAATTGGTACATTTTTTTGTTGTACAATTCGTTGATACCTAAGTTATTCCATTCGGGAAAACCGAACAAAGCTATATTGGTTTGTTTAAGTTGCGAAACAGCTTCTCCTAATTTATTTAAGGCAACACCGTGTGTACTTGGCATAATAACAACGCATTCTTGATAAGGATGCAAGGCTGCAATAGAATCAACATCGGTGGCTATTTGCGTGTCAGAAATGCTAGAATAAGCTATGTTGTTTGCTTGTAGGCTAGCTACTAGTTGGTTGGCAAAATCGGCCTTGTTATATTGTGCAACCATGTATGGTTTTACCAAAATAATGTGTTTATCTTGGAATACGGTATAGCATTTTTGTATTAAATGTTGGTACAACTCTTTTTGTGGGGTAACCACCTGAAATAGGTAAGGGTTATTATTTATACCTGCAACATTTGAAGCAAAAGGAATAACCGTTGGGATTTTGTGTTTGGCAGCAAAAGTGGCCACTTCGGATACCTGATTTTGGTAGGCAGGCCCAATTAGTAAGTTTACATTGGCCATGGCAACTTGGTTAAGTGCTTGTTGTAAACTTAAAGGGTCTGAACCAATATCAAAGGTATATACATCGGTAGTTAACCCATTTTTAGCCAACGAATCGATGGCAATTAAGCAACCTTGGTAAAAATCAATAAAACGATCCATGCTGGCATCGCGGTTGATAGAATCGAGCATAAAAGGCAATAAGATACCTACTTTAATGCTTGATTCTTTGGCAATTAGCACGGGTGTTTCGTTGGTATTGGCGCTATCTGCGGTTGTAGCAAGGCTGTCGTTTTTCGATTTATGAAACCAAGCCCAAATGTTTTTCTTCTTTTGACCTTTATTCGCTTCGCTCATGACTTCAGGCTGCTCCTCGGCATAGCTTGTCTCTGCACTCGGCCTGCCCTGACCTTCGACTTGCGACTTTTGACTTTCGACCTTATTCGCTTCGCTCATGAAGTCAGGCTGCGCCTCGGCATAGTCACGCGAGCTTGTCTCTGCACTTGGCTTGCCCTGACCTTCGACTTTCGACTTTTGACTTTTATTCGCTTTGCTCATGAAGTCAGGCTGCGCCTCGGCATAGCCAAGCGAGCTTGTCTCTGCGCTCGGCTTGCTCTGACTTTCGACCTTATTCTGTGGGATTTGCAACACAGAACCGATGGTTAAATGGGTAGCCCATGGATTAAGTTCTAGCAATTCATCTACTGTGCAATGGTACTTTTTAGAAAGACTATACAGTGTTTCTTTTGCTTTAACAACGTGTTGATTTTTTCCCACTTTAACTGCAGCGCTTTTTTGTTGCTTTGTAGCTTCTACTTTGGGAACTTTAATTTGTTGTCCTAGTTTTAAACCTTGCTCTATACCAGGGTTTGCTTCTATAATAATGGCTTGTGGTACGCTAAAACGTTGGCTAATAGCATATAAGCCTTCGCTTTTTTGTACAGTATACAAGTAGTAAGTTTTACCATTTTCTGTCATGGTAGGGTAGTTTGTAGCTTTTGCAAAAGCAAGTGTTCCTACCATCAATGCACTTAAAAGTAACCAATAAAATTGTTTTTTCATACCTTTATAAATATTCGGGGTGTAAAGTTAGTGAAATTAAATGATAGTTGATGAACCAGAAAGGTGAAATTTGTATTATCTTTGTTCCCATCTATGAAACGAATAATCTTTAGTATACTAGCTAGTTGCTTTTCGGCTTTTGCTTTTGCCCAATTTTCTATAACCGGTGCTAAGGTTGTAGGGGTTGAGCAAGAAAATATTGATAGTGTTTTTGTTATAGACGATGCTGCAGAGGCAAAGTTAACTTATCAAGATTCCGAAGCACGTACGTTTAATTGGTATAGTTATGCATTGGGGGCCGAAGAAGAAACCTTATTACATACCGACGTGGATGTTTTATCAACAGAAATTCCGTTGGTGGCAGAACCTTCTGTGGGGTATCATTTGGTAGCCGAAGGCATGCCCGATAAGTGGGTATGGGTATTTCAGTATCAGGCCTTTCCTTTGTCGTTTCAATCCATAAAAGTGCACGATAACTTAGAAGATCGTTGTACTTCGTATCAAATTGAATTACAATGGGATGCGTTGTCCTTACAGTACGATACCTTGCAACACAATAAAGTGCCTTTTGAGGTGGAACGTATGATTCGATTAACCTACGATTCAACGTATTATGCCGAAGGTAGTTATTTGGTAAAAACAGTAACCGATAGTATTCCATTGGCTACCGATATCGTGGTGGCATCACCTTTAGATGTAACTACCTATTTAGTAGAAGGTGACCAATTTGCTATTGCTTTTGATCAAATACAACGTATCGAAAGCGACCCTGTGGATGTGTATGCTGTCGAAACTAACTTAGAGGCTTCGGTTCGTATTCGCGAAGAGGCTACCAACGAGGGCGATCGCGATATTTCGTCCGATAAAAAATTAAGCGGATCAGCACCTTTAAATATCGAAATATTAAATCATGCAAGCCCTGCGGCGTTCTTTTACGAATGGTGTTTGTCTACCGATAAAGAGTTTAATACCTGTCAGATACGTTCGTCAGAACAAGATTTTAGGTATACATTCGAAACCCATGGTACTTACTACTTACGCATACAAACCACCAATAATTCGCCTTCTGATTTGCCCGCGCAAAATTGCTTGAGCGAAGCGGTTTAAACCATAGAAGTAGTGAATTCGCTGTTAGAAGTGCCCAATTTGTTTACCCCTAATGGAGATGGCCGAAACGACGAGTTTAAGGTATCTTACAAATCGTTGGTATCGTTCAAAGCTAAGGTGTATAATGTATGGGGACGATTGGTTTATGCCTGGGACGATCCTGCTAAGGGATGGGATGGTACCATTGGAGGGAAACCTGCTGCCGAAGGTGCTTATTTCTACATTATAGAAGCAGTAGGAGCCGATAAAGACGAAGATGGTAACCCTATGAAGTATGTGTATAAGGGTGATATTAACCTTATTCGTTAAGCGGAATTTCTTTAATTTCTAACTCCTTTATTTTATCTTGGTCGATAACAAATCGCACTAGTGTGCGAACTTTGTGAAACCCTTGGCGACCTGCTGCGCCAGGATTGATGTGTAGTAATTTGTAGGTTGGGTCGTACATTACTTTTAGAATGTGCGAGTGGCCCGAAATAAAAAGGGTAGTTTGATTGGCTTGCAACTGCGCGCCTATGCCCGCTGCGTATTTTCCTGGATAACCACCAATGTGCGTAAGCAGTACTTTTACTTTTTCTACTTCAAATAGTTGTACCAAAGGGAGCATTTGACGCAAAGGGTAACCGTCTATGTTGCCCACTACAGCTCTAACGGGTTTTAGCTGCATTAATTTATTGTATATAGACAAATCGCCTATGTCTCCTGCGTGCCAAATTTCGTCGCAGGAAGAAAAAAACACGGCGTATCGGTCGTCCCAATAGCCGTGTGTATCCGATAATAAACCGATGCGTACTATTTTTTCTGATTTTTAGGGTTAGGTTGAGCAGGTTCTTCCTTGCCCATAGAACAAGTTCCGTTAAATTCGGCGCGTTGTTCAATGTCTAAAATGCTGGTTTTAATATCGCCTTTTAGCTTAGCAGTTGATTTTAGCGATAAGGTGTCGTTAACAATAATGGTTCCTTCTATGTAACCCATTACGTCAATGTTTTCTGCTTTTACCGTACCAGTAATATTGCCGCTGTTGCCAACTATGATACGACCTTTAGAGGCAATGGTACCTTCTATTTTGCCGTCTATACGAAAATCGCCATCGGTGGTAATATCACCTTTAATAATGGTGCCTGCTGCAATGACGTTGTGTTCAGAAAAATTATTCGATTTAGACATATTATTTCTTTTAAGTGAGATATTACAAAAAAAAGGAAAGGCGATCTGCATCGCACCGCTCAACCTAATTACCCTTGCTGCGGTCAAGCCCTGGGGGATTCAAAGGGAGCTGGTCGTGCAGAACCTTTCCGGGTGCAAATATAATGCAATATTTTGGATTTAAAAGTGGATAGACCCGAAAAAAAACAAAAAATAGCAAAATTAAAACCGATGTTCTTGCAAGGCATCATTATTTAACTAACTTTGCATACCAATTTTATTATGCATAATTATGTTTAGAGGTGACTTTATGAAATATGCAGCTGCATACGCCCCTTATTTAGCCTTGCTATTGCTGATTCGTTTTGCAGCAGAAGTAACCATGCATTCGTGTATGCAATTATTATTGGTATTTTTGCCTTGCTTACTATTGTACATTGGGTGTAGCATAGCTGTTCCTTTTTATGCGTATAGGTTGGTAAATAAAAGCTACATGCAAAATCAACAATTGCCTGTTGTTAGTTTTACTATCTTTATGTTTGTATTTGCATCGTTAATTATTAGTTTGGTGCAATATGTTTTTTATGCTTACCTTTCGCCCGATTATATTGATAATTTATACCAAAATTTACTAGCAAATATTCAAATAACCGCTAAGGTGTATCCTAATTTAGCCGCTAATTTTCAGCAGATTGCAGATACTATGGTGTTGCCAACCCCTTTACAATTGGCCACAGATAGTATAGCAACCAATGGTTTGGTAGGGGCAATTTTAGGGCTTATTTATATGTTGATTATTCGATTTAAACAAAAGAAAAACAACCCACAATCATGAATATATCAGTAGTTATACCTTTATATAACGAAGAAGAATCCTTAAAAGAGCTTTTTTTATGGATTAAAAAAGTGGCCGATGCTAATGGCTTGTTGTATGAGGTAATTTTTGTAGACGATGGCAGTACCGATGGGTCGTGGAAGGTGATTGATGCGTTATCTAAAGAACATGTAGAGGTTAAAGGCATTAAATTTAGACGCAATTATGGCAAATCGCCTGCACTTTATTGTGGTTTTGAAGCTGCGAAAGGCGATGTGATTATTACCATGGATGCCGATTTACAAGATAGTCCCGACGAAATACCTGCATTGTATAATATGATAGTTAACGAAGGGTACGATTTGGTATCGGGATGGAAAAAGAAACGTTACGATCCTGTATTTACCAAAAATTTACCTAGTAAACTATTTAATGCTACAGCTCGTAAGGTATCGGGTGTAAAATTGCACGATTTTAATTGTGGATTAAAAGCCTATCGTAAAGAAGTGGTTAAAAATATTGAGGTGTATGGCGAAATGCATCGTTATATTCCTTATTTGGCCAAAGCAGCTGGTTTCTCTAAAATTGGCGAGATGGAGGTGCATCACCAAGCACGCAAATTTGGTCAAAGTAAATTTGGATTTAATCGTTTTGTAAACGGATACCTTGATTTATTAACGCTTTGGTTCTTGTCTAAATTTGGGGTAAAACCCATGCACTTTTTTGGCGTGTGGGGTAGCATCATGTTCCTATTAGGGTTTATAGCGGTGTTGATTGTGGGAGGTATTAAATTGTATGCTATTTTTAATGGTATGCGTGCTCCTTTGGTAACCGATACACCTTATTTTTATTTGGCTATGTTGGCCATGATTTTAGGAACGCAATTTTTTATTACCGGATTTTTAGGGGAACTACTAAGCCGTTCGTCGCAAGAGCGTAACAAATATCAAATACAAACACAAATAAGATTGTAATATGGATGCTTTTTTTGAGATTTTAAAATACACCTTACCAGCAGCCTTGGTTATTTTGGTGGTGTGGGAAATGCAACGTAAGTTTTTTCAGCAACAAGAATCTCGTCAACGTTATTTGTTGTACAAAGAAAACCAAAAAAACGTAACGCCCATTCGATTTACAGCATACGAACGTTTGGTGTTGTTTTTAGAACGCATTACGCCCGATTCGTTGTTGGTGCGTACGCAATCTGATTCATATACCGCTATTCAGTTGCACGCCGCTTTGTTAACCGTAATTCGTGCCGAATACGAACATAATGTGGCACAACAAATTTACGTCAGTGCCGAAGCGTGGGAAGTGGTAAAAAATGCCAAAGAAAGCATTGTGCAACTTATTAATGCATGCGCTGCACAGGTAGATCCACAAGGCCCATCGGTCGATTTGGCAAAAGCTATTTTAGCTACTTACGAAAATGCAACATCGGCTCCTACCATGGTGGCTATTTCGTTCTTAAAAACCGAATTAAAAACGTATTTCTCGGCCTAATGAATCTACTAGAACTAATTACCAAACGTTATTCGGAACGCCGTTATAGCAGCCAACAAGTAACAGACGACGACCTTTCTTATATCTTATCGTGCGCCAATATGGCTCCATCGGCTGTTAATAAACAACCTTGGCACATTTATGTAATAAGGGGCGAAAAGTTGCTTCAATTTGGCGATGTATATCGTCGTGAAACCTTTAAAGAAGCGCCTTTGTGCTTGGTGGTTACAGGCAATCATGCGCAATCGTGGCACCGTAGCGATGGCAAAGACCATTGCGATATAGACATTGCGATTGTTTCTGATCACATCATTATGGCGGCCACCGAAAGGGGCATTAATACGTGTTGGGTATGTAACTTTGATGTGCCGTTGTGCAAATCGTTGTTGCAATTATCGGACGACGAAGAACCCATGGTGCTGATTCCTATGGGCTATGCATTGCCAGGTACCCAGCCCAATCCTAAAAAACGAAAAGACTTGAACGATATTGTAACTTATTTGTAGTGAAGAAGTTAATTGGATTTATAGTGGTTGCTTTTTTGATGGTTATGATGGCATGTAACAACAATTGTTATGTGCCAACACGTGCTTTGCTAGGTGTGGCATTTATGGATTCTGCCCAGTTAAAACCTGTTACCGTAAAGCAGTTAACCATAAAAGGCGAGGGCAACGATTCTATTCTTTACAACGCAAGTTCGGAGCAAAGCGTATTTTTACCCTTGCGTCAAAACCAAACCGTAACGCGCTTTGAGATGTCATTTTTACGACACAAAGAAGATACGGTTCCTACAGCGTATACATTAGAGGTAAAGCATCAGCCTTACCCGCAGCTAATTAGCGAAGAATGTGGTTGTGTTATGTTTCATAGCATCGATACAGCTACTTGTTATAATGCCCAAGAATCGCTTAGGGTAGAAATTTATAGTACTAACGTAATAAATGTAGAAGGCGATGTTCAACTTAAAATTTCTTTGTAGTTTAGCATGCCTGCTATGTTTGCCCTTGTTGGCTGCTAGGGCGCAAGAAACACCTGTTGCGGTGCCCGATTCTGCGCAGCAACCTGTAGATATTGCTAAGATAGCAGCTGCCAAAAGCAAAAAATCGGTTTACGAGGCCACTTATTTGTCGGCAGATATTTTTGACCCAATAGCTACTGCCTTTACGGGTAAATTTGAGTTTTCTGTTGCTGCCGATGTAAGCCTATGGCATCGCTTGTTTCCTGCCATAGAGATAGGGGTGATGGGCTATAACCAACAGCAAGAAGATTACCATTACACTACCGCTGGTGGTTTTGTAAAAGTGGGTGCCAATTATAATTTCTTAAATTATAAGCCCAATAGAAAAAAAGACCACGCTGTTTTTGCCGGTGTTAGATATGGATATAGTTTTACCAGTTATCAGCTGCAAGATGCGCATATTGCTAACAATTATTGGAACGAAACAGGGGTGTATAGTAACGACAAACGTACCGCTCATTTTGGCTGGGTAGAGTTTCAAATAGGCGTTAGGGTACAGGTGTATAAGCAATTCTTTATGGGTGCCGCACTAGAAATTAGAACCTTTGGGCATTATTACCAAAAAGAACCATACTATCCAAGCACCATAGCAGGTTTTGGTAGCGATGCTAACACCACCAATTTTGGACTTTTGTACCATTTAACTTATCAATTTCCTACAAAAAAGTAATAAAAGTGTCCAATAAGGCATTTTGTTGATAACTCTTTGTGACTTCAAAGGGTTATTTTTTTGTTTAAATACGTGAAAAAGCGTAACTTTGCGAAAATATAAAAACCAATTTCATATTAATTGTTTATGAACGATATAAATCTTTTAAATCGCGCGGCCGATAACATCCGTATCTTGGCTGCTTCTATGGTAGAAAAAGCTAAATCGGGTCACCCCGGAGGTGCCATGGGAGGTGCAGACTTTATCAACGTGTTGTTCTCGGAATTTCTTGTTTTTGACCCCGATAATGCTACATGGGAGAACCGCGACCGCTTCTTTTTAGACCCAGGTCACATGTCGCCTATGTTGTATGCGCAATTGGCCATGATTGGCAAATTGAACATGGACGATTTGAAAGCGTTCCGCCAATGGGGCAGCCGTACTCCTGGTCACCCAGAAGTGAATTTTGAATTGGGTATTGAAAATACATCAGGTCCTTTGGGTCAAGGTCATACCATGGCTGTAGGTGCTGCTATTGCAGAACGTTTTATGGCCGCTCGTTTTGGCGAATGGACCAAACATAAAATCTACACCTTTATTTCGGACGGTGGTATTCAAGAAGAAATTTCGCAAGGTGCTGGACGTATTGCCGGTACATTGGGATTGAGTAACTTGATCATGTTCTTCGACTCAAACGAGGTGCAACTTTCTACTTTCGTAAACCAAGTATCGACCGAAGATACTGCCATGAAATACGAAGCATGGGGTTGGAAAGTTATTACCATTAACGGTAACGATGCTGCTCAAATTCGTCAATCATTGAAAGAAGCCAATGCCGAAACCGAACGTCCTACCTTAATTATTGGTAAAACCTTGATGGGTAAAGGCGCTGTAGGTCCTAATGGTGAAAGTTTTGAAAACATGGTGTCTACCCACGGTCAACCTTTGGGTGCTGCAGGTGCATCGATCGATAATACCGTTAAAAATTTGGGCGGTGATGCTCAAAATCCATTTGTTATTTTTGACGAAGTAGCAGAAATGTACCAAGCTCGTTTAAACGAACTTCGTGCTATGGTAGCAAAACGTCATGCAGAACAAGCCGCTTGGGAAGCAGCTAATCCAGAATTGGCTACTAAATTCCATAATTTCTACGGTGGCGTTATTCCTAAAATAGATTATGCTGCCATTCAACAAAAAGCCAACCAAGCAACCCGTTCAGCATCGGGTGCTATGCTAGGTTTGTTCTCGGAACAAGTTGAAAACATGGTAGTGGCATCGGCCGACCTTTCTAACTCAGATAAAACCGAAGGTTTCTTGAAAAACAGCAAACCTTTTGTAAAAGGCGATTTCTCTGGTGGTTTCTTGCACGCTGGTGTAAGCGAATTGGCCATGGCTTGTATCATGAACGGTATGGCATTGCACGGAGGTATTATTCCTGTGTGCGGTACCTTCTTTGTGTTCTCAGACTACATGAAACCTGCCTTCCGTATGTCGGCATTGATGCGTTTGCAAGTTATTTATGTATGGTCGCACGATGCTTTCCGTGTAGGCGAGGATGGTCCAACTCACCAACCTATTGAGCAAGAAATGCAAGTACGCTTGATGGAAGCAGTTAAGAACCACAAAGGCCGTAACTCGATGTTGGTGCTTCGTCCTGCCGACGTAGACGAAACTACCGTAGCATGGAAGATGGCGTTAGAAAATTGCGATACGCCTACCGCACTTATCTTGTCTCGTCAAAACGTTAAGAATTTGCCACGTACAGGCAATGCTTACCAAGAAGCCTTGGGTACTACCAAAGGTGCCTACGTAGTGAAAGATGTAGAGGGTACACCCGATATTATTTTGATAGCAAGCGGTTCTGAAGTTTCTACCTTGGTAGATGCAGATGCTTTATTAGCAGAAAGAGCTGGTGTAAAAGCACGTATTGTATCAGTTCCATCAGAAGGATTATTCTTCTCACAACCACAAAGCTATATTCGTAGCATCATCGATTATTCGTTGCCTATCTTTGCGTTAACAGCTGGTTTGCCTTTATCGATGCAACGTTTGGCTGGCTTGAATGGTAGGGTGTTTGGTTTGGATCATTTTGGTCATTCTGCACCTTATACCGTATTGGACGAAAAATTTGGTTTCAATGCCGAGAATATCTTTAATCAAGTAATGGATTACTTGTCTACTCAAAAATAAGATAATGTAAGATGAACTTACTTACCATATTACTTTTATCAGTCGCTCTGGCTATGGATTGTTTTGCAGTCTCCATAAGCCAGAGTGCTTGTTTAAAGCAACCCATGTGGGGAAAATGGCTAATAATGGCCATGTCTTTTGGTATGTTTCAGGGTATGATGCCCCTGTTTGGGTTTTATTTGATGCAATTTTTTGCAGATACCATTACCGCATACGACCACTGGATTGCATTTATTATTTTGGGCGTATTGGGTGCCCGTATGATTAAAGAAGACCTAATTACCGCTAAGAATCCCAATTGTGATCTAGATGAAGATCATCATCATTATGGTTTAGGTAAGATTTTTTTGTTGGCCATAGCCACTAGTATTGATGCCTTAGCAACGGGTATTGTATTTGTTCCGTTTCCCAATTGGTTGAATGTAGCCGTTATCTGTATTGGTATAATAAGTTTCTTGTTTTCTCTTATTGGTACGCAGATTGGCTATTATGTAGGAAAGCGTTTTTCCTTTAAATGGGGGGTATTAGGCGGCCTTATTTTAATAGGTATTGGTACAAAAATATTAATAGAACATACTTGTTTTTCGTAGAAAAATTGTATCTTTGTGCGTCTTAAAAGACTCCGTAGCTCAGTTGGTAGAGCAATTGACTCTTAATCAATGGGTCGAGGGTTCGAGCCCCTCCGGGGTCACAAAAAAAGCAGTCCATTTGGACTGCTTTTTTTATATTCCTGCACAGGCGTTATCGCTGTGCTCATGATTTTTTAGCTTCCTCCCACAGTGCATCCATTTCCTCTAGCGTCAATTCTTTTACGTTCTTGCCTTGTTCTTTAGCTTTTTGTTCTAGGTAATTAAATCGCTTGGTAAATTTTTTGTTGGTACGTTCTAGGGCAGTATCGGGTTCAATGCCATACAAACGAGCGGCATTCACAATGCTAAATAGTAGGTCGCCAAATTCTGCTTCTAGGGCATCGTGGTTTTTAGAGGCCATTTCGGTTTGCACTTCGTCTATTTCTTCTTTCACCTTGGTCCAGACATCTTCTTTGTTTTTCCAGTCAAAGCCAACACCTCGTGCTTTGTCTTGAATGCGATAAGCCTTTATCAAACTGGGTAAACTTTCTGGTACTCCACCTAAAACAGTCTTGTCTTTTCCTTCGCGTAGTTTTAAAATTGCCCAATTTCTCTCCACAGCTTCTGAATTTTTTGCTTCTGCCGAGCCAAAAATGTGCGGATGGCGATATATTAGCTTGTCACACAAGCTGTTACATACATTTTCTATAGTATACAAATCTTTCTCTTCTGCAATTTTTGCATAAAAGAGGATATGAAGTAGCAAATCGCCCAATTCAATTTGGGTTTCTTTGTCGTCTTCTTTCATAATAGCGTCCGATAACTCGTACGTTTCTTCTATGGTAAGAGGGCGGAGACTATGATTGGTTTGTTTTCTGTCCCAGGGACATTCAACACGTAGCTTGTCTACAATTTCTAGGGTGCGCTTAAGCGCAGCTAATTTTTTTTCCATGATGCAGTAAATTTTACCATACAAAATTACGCATTTCATTTTTGAAACGAAAAAAATAGGGTAGAAAAGAGGTGTTTTTTAGTTTACAATAAAACGCGCTTTTTTAATACATATGTAATAAGTAGGAATATTACAACTTTAGTTACAAATGTTTTTGTAATATTTACCCATCAAAATTTAATAGTGTAATACGCGCCAGCACTTGTTACAAACTTAATCATAATACAGTTATATTCGTAAAAAATAAAAATGAAACATATATTATCTATCTAAAAATCAAATGTATAAATAATAAAATCTAAATAACTGCTTTATATAACCAAAAACAAATGTAAAAATTGACGTATCTTGCTGATAAGTGATAAAATATAACCATTTAACACGAAGAATACCAATTTATTAAGCAGTATAAACTAAAGTAATACTTTAATACATATTTCCATGTTATATACGTTTGTAATGCTATATTATACAATTGTATATTACATTTGTGTGTTGTAATGATGTAAAATTTTACAATCTTGTAATTTGCAAATGTAAATTTTAAATATTACATTTGTAGCGTGAATAAAGAGTTACTACTTTAAATTTTCTGCTATGAAAGAACGTATACGTGTAATTTTAGAAAAAGAGAACTTAACTGCTAAGCAATTTGCTGCCTTAACAGATATGCAGGTATCTAACGTATCTCATTTATTATCAGGCAGAAGTAATCCAAGTTTAGATTCTACCCAGAAGATTTTAACGGCATTTCCAAGCTTAAATCCAGAGTGGTTATTGTTTGGAAAACAACCCATGTACAAGCACGAGAAGCTGGTTCAGTACGATTTATTTGGTCAACCCATCGAAAATGAGGCAAATTTTCAAACCTCAGCGAGTTTATCGCCTGTTACTATGCCCGAAATTGAATCAAAACCATCAGTAAATCAGCAAATTGTACACGATGTTGTGGTAAAAGAAGTGGTAAAGGAAATGCCTGCCAAAAAAATTCAACGCATTGTGGTTTACTACACCGACAATACGTTTGAGGAGTTTTCTACTAAATAATGTCGCTTGTTGCTCGTCGCAAGTGAATCGGTCACTGAGCTTGTCGACGTGTTGTTGACCGAAGGGAAAAAGTGCCCGATTCACCGATTTTGTTTCGGCGCTTCATCTTCCGACTTGGTTTCCGGTCGGGATTTACACATACAAAAACTACAAAATGTGAACTCGCTTCGCTCAAACAACACATTTTGCTTAACGTTTTTGCACATATAAAT
>JAFOFC010000063.1 GCA_017387515.1 Paludibacteraceae bacterium | reverse complement strand
GAGATGACAGAACTAGAGCTGCTTAGATATGAAAATGAATGTCTAAAAGCTGAAAATGCTCTGCTAAAAAAAGTAAAAGCCTTAGTAGAAGAAAGAGACGCCCGTCTACGAGGGATTGGGCGGAAGCCATCCAAGAGCTAAGGCAGAAGCATAATCTTGAGATTCTTCTCAAGAAAACAGGGATGGCACGAGCAACCTATTACTACCATACAAAACATTTAAACGATGCAGATTGTTATGCGGTAGAAAGGAGTTTAATACGAAAAATTTATAATACTCATAAAGGGCGTTATGGTTATCGTCGTGTAACACTGCAATTACGTTCTGAAGGTATTATTATCAATCATAAAACAGTACAAAAGTTGATGGTTGAGATGGGATTATATGCTAAACGCAAGAGAGCAAAATATAGGTCATATAAAGGTGAAGTTGGGAATGTTGCACCTAACGTGATAGATAGGAACTTTGCAGCAACTGCACCAAATCAGAAATGGACAACAGATGTTACTGAGGTTAAAATAAAGGATAAAAAGATCTATTTATCCCCTATATTAGATATGTTTAATGGAGAAATAATCTCATATACAATCTCTAATAGTCCAGATTTGAAAATGGCTTTAGGTATGCTTAAAAAGGCTTTTTGTAAGGTAAAAGTACCACAAGGTCTTATTTTACACTCAGACCAGGGTTGGCATTACCAACATCTAAGCTATCAAAAAATGCTTAAAGATAAGCACATAGTACAAAGTATGTCTCGTAAAGGTAACTGTCTTGACAATGCCATGATGGAGAACTTCTTTGGACTTATGAAGTCTGAATTGCTATACGTTCAAGAATGGGACTGTATTGAGCAGTTCAAGAAGGAACTTGTGAAGTATATACGATATTATAATAACGATAGAATTAAGTTGAGGCTAAATGGAAAAAGCCCGGTAAGATACCGAGCTTTATACCAATCTAAAGTTGCCTCTTAATAATGTTAACCGTCCAACTTTTTGGGGTCACATCATTTTAACCTCCCTATTTTTTTTGTAGATAGTAGTAGCTTAAATAATCTTATGCGAGTCAATATTCTTGTCTACCTCGCCTTCTTTAAATTGTTCTGGATACAACACAATGTAACTATTGTTGGTAAAGTAGTTGGCCAATTGTTTGGGTAGTTTATCTAAATGCGCATTGTATGACAAACTAGACTTACGTGCCGTAATAACCACCAACAAATCGTTCAACTCAATAATACCTGTTAGAATCAAAAAGTCGTCCCAATCGGCTAGTACCTGAGAAGTGTATTGTGCATTGTATCGTTTCTTTTTGGCGTAGGCTTTAATGGCGGCTAATGTATCGTTGTTAGTACAAAAATGAATAGATGCCCCCGTTTGCGAGGCAAGGGTAAATATTCTATCGCACCATAAGGTAAACCCACTCTCAAACTCAGCGCGCTCTGGAACCGCCACCACTAAACGTTTAAACGTTCCAATGGGTTGGGTCGATTTAAAAATGCAAATCATACGGTTTACATTGGCCAATAGCGAGTCGGTCATGCTGCCCAAAAATGAGTCACCTATGTTGCTTTTTTGGTGTAATCCTATAATAACGTCAGAGATGTTCTTTTCGCGCACTACGTTGATAATGCCGCTAGCAATGTTAAGGTCGTAGCGCGATATCATTTTTACTTTGTTATCGCTGGCAGCGCCCAGGGTAGCAACCTTTTCTAGTAGTTTTTTACCCGATTGCATGGATTCTTGCGAGTTATTGCAAACCACGTTAAGGGCATAAATAGGGTGCGCGCTTTTTTTGTCTTTGGTTACTACCGCTAAATCTACCAACCCAGCAATGGTATCAGGGTTGGCAACGGGTATTAATATACGATGTTCTGGGCGATACGTATCTTTTTCTTCTTCTTGCGTATTGTCTTGAGTAGCCATTAAGCGAGCAGCACGTTCGGTTACTACAGAACTAATGGTACACGTTATCAGAATCATAATAATGGTACCGTTTAATATTTCTGTGGTTAATAAGCGAATGTCTTGCCCTTCGGCGGTGCAGCCCATTACTACGTTGTACGCAATCATCACAGCGGCTAGGGTAGCAGCTGCTTGTGCATTGCTTAACCCAAAAATCATTTTTCCCTCTAACTTACTCATTTTAAACGTACGGCGGGTAATTACGGCGGCCAAGTATTTAGCTACAGTAGCAACAATGGTCATAACAGCAGCGGCCAAAAGTGTGGTGTATCCACTAAATAATACCCTAAAGTCAACAATCATCCCTACGCTTATCAAAAAGAAGGGAATAAAGATGGCGTTGCCTACAAAATCAATTCTATTCATTAGGGGCGAACGCTTGGGAATAAGTCGATTAAGGTTAATGCCGGCTAAAAAGGCGCCAATAATGTATTCAATCCCTGCTAGTTTGGCTACGAACGATGATAAAAAGACAATGGCTAGCACAAAAATGTATTGGCTAATGCTATCTTCTACACGTTTAAAAAACCACCTGCCAATGCGTGGAATCAGCACAAACATAAAAATGGCAAATAGTATATTAGAAACACCAAATTCTACCCAAAATCGCCAATCAATACTGCCTTGTTTTACTACCTCTAACGATATCACTAGCACCAACAACGATAGAATGGTGGTAATCATAGTACCACCAATAGTAATGGTAACAGACCTATTACGGCTTACGCCTAGTCTACTTACAATGGGGTAGGCTACCAAGGTATTAGAGGCATACATACTAGCAAGTACCACTGCAGAAAGTATGGTGTACTTAGTAAACGTAATGTGGTTGGCAACCTCGCCACTCTCCCATAAGATATTGCTGCAATCTCCTGCCATTTGCAAAAAGATGTCTTGCATTAGGTAGTAACCGGTAGTTACTCCTAGTATCATGGGGATAATAAACGTAAAGATACCAAAGCCTAAACTTTTTCCACGGTTTCTTCTAAAGTCGTCCATGTCCATGTCTACGCCAGCCAAGAACATAATGTACAGTACGCCTACCTGTCCAAATAGTTTAAAACTGCTGTCGTAATCCAACAGCCCCACACCGTGTGGCCCTAATCCAACACCTGCCAAAATAAGCCCCACAATGTGTGGAATGTGAATTTTATTGAAGATAATGGGCGAGAATAAGATGATGCCCAGTACTATAGAAAAAATAAGTACCGGGTCTTGCAAAGGCAATTCAAATAATGTTTTTATCGATTCCATGTATTAAGGGCGGGTTTGTCCGTTGCCTACAATAAGCCATTTATAAGTGGTTAGTTCTGGTAATGCCATAGGGCCACGTGCGTGTAATTTTTGGGTGCTGATACCAATTTCTGCTCCCATACCAAATTGAGCCCCATCGGTAAAACTAGTTGGAGCATTGATGTAAACGCAAGCCGCATCAGTTTCGCGTTGAAAACGGGTAATGTTGGTTGCATCTTCGCTAATCATGCATTCGCTGTGTTTAGAACTATAAGCTGCAATATGTTCTAACGCTTCGTCTATACTAGCTACCGTTTTAATCGCCATGCGCATGGCCATGTATTCTTTGCCAAAGCTTTCTTCGTTGGCCTTTACCAGTAGTTCTGCAGGGTATTTGCCGTCTAAAAAGGTAAATGCCTTAGCATCGGCTTCTACCACTACGCCTTTTTGTCCCATTTCATCGCACAATGCCATTAAATCGGGCAAGCGTTTTTCGTGAATAACCAAGCAATCTAGTGCATTGCACACACTTACACGGCGTGTTTTGGCATTGGTAACAATGGCTTTGCCTTTTTCTAGGTCGCCAAATTCGTCAAAATAGGCATGCACCACGCCAGCACCTGTTTCAATAACGGGTACACGCGCATTATCGCGTACGTATTTAATAAGGCCACTGCCACCACGTGGAATAATCAAATCTACGTAGCCCACAGCGTTCATCAATTCTGCTGTTGCTTCTCTGCCGGCAGGTAGTAAGTAAACGCAGTTAGCGTCTAAGTTAAAGTCGGTAAGCACGCTCTTTATTAGGTTTACAATGGCTAGGTTTGAATTATAGGCATCGGTACCCCCTTTTAGTACGCAAGCATTGCTGGTTTTAAAGCAAAGCGAGAATACGTCAAAGCTTACATTGGGACGGGCTTCGTAAATAATGCCAATAACACCAAAAGGAACGCTTTTTTTGCACAATTGCAAACCATTAGGTAATGTGCGTTCTTCTAACGTACGGTCTAGTGGGTCGGGTAGAGAGGCTACATTTTCTATATCGCTAGCAATAGCCTCAATGCGCGATGCGGTTAATTGTAGCCTATCGTAAAGTGGATTGCTTGCATCCATAGCTGCTAAGTCTTTTGCGTTTTCGGCTAGCAGCATATCTATGCTCTCTCTTGTTCTTTTTGCCAAAGCAAGCAATACGCTATTTTTTTCTTCGGTCGATAATAAATTTAGTTTTCTAGATGCAGCAAGCACCAATTTTTTCCATGCCATAGTAGGTTCTCTTTAATGATTCACGCAAATATAGCAAAAAATTGCACAAATTGGCCAAAATGTGCCACTATTTGATAATTATTAACCACCCTTTTGCGCTACCCTTTTTATGTAATTGGAGACTAAGATTGACAGGTATTATAGTTTTTGAAACAGGATTGTAGGCGTCTTGTAGTGCTTTTGTAATAAAATTGCACAAAAATGCTAAAAATGCGCCATTTTGGTTAAATTATCTGCAGCAAGGGCGCATAATTCAAAAAATCACTGCATCTTTGCATTGTGATTTTTTCATAGTATTTGATTTTAAGGTTAACAAATAGGTAGTCAGGCGTGACTGCCTTTTGTTTTTTTACTGATGAGGTAAAAAAAAAGAGGTGTCTGATGACACCTCTTTTTGCTTATTATTAAGAAGATATTAAAGTGCTGTAGGATTGAATTTAGAGTTGCTAATTTTTTTCCAGCCCAAGAAAGACAAAACGAAATCAGCAATACCTGCAATACCCAAAATGATAGCGCCAACAAATGGAATGAAACCAAAGAATGCGGTAGCCAAGCAGATAATAGCAGAAATCCACAACAATTTAGCACCTGCAGCTAAGTTTTCGTCTTCAGTAACTTTGCGCAATTCGTTATAACCTAAGAAAGTAAATACAAATGCAACAATGTTAAGAATGGTAGTTACCCAACCCATCAAAGGAATAAAGTCGAACAACAAACCTACTGCTAATAAAATAACAGAGATAAACAATTTTTTAGTACCTGAAGCCCAAGTTGTGCCTTCGCAAACATTTTTCATACCAATGATACCCATGCAGTAGAATACAATAGCTGCGATTGCACCAATTGATAAAATAATAGGCAATACAGGAATAAATCCAAAGAAATTACATAGGATGCTGTTGCACAATACGTATGCTAGGTATCCCCAAAATACTTTGTTAATGGCACTTTGCCATGCTGCTTGTTTTTCCATAACAATAAAAAATTAAAATTTATAATTTAAAAAATGTAATTTTTGCTTCGTTTATGAGGACAAAATTATACAAATTTTTAGAACTTGCAAATATTTTACTATAAAAGTTGAATTATTTTAAATCGTTTGCATATTAGAAAAGATAAGGCTCTATATTAAATATAGGTAGTCGTAATGTACAAATGGTCTTAGCCCTTTCTTTCCAATATTGGCCGTAGCTTTCTCGCTGTCCATTTGGGCTTTACCTACTCCTAATTCGGTGCCATCTTGGGTGGTAATTTTTACAATATCACCTTTTTCAAAGCTACCTTCAATGCTAGTAATCCCAATAAAAAGTAGCGAATGCGCTTTGTCGGATAGTAATGCTTCGGCAGCCCCTTGGTTAATAATTACCCTCCCTTTGGCAAAACTTTCGCTGTGGGCAATCCATTTTTTTACGCCCGATGCTTCGCGTTCGTTGGCAATAAAGGTAGTGTGGGTAATTTGGCTGTTTTTGTCAATTAAATCCAGCAATATACCGTCTCGTTTGCCGTTGGCAATCATTACCGTAATGCCTTCTTCGGCCACTTTACGGGCAATGTTACATTTGGTAAGCATGCCTCCTCTGCCAAAAGACGATTTGCCCGTTTGAATGTATTTAGACAAGTTGCGTTTTGGAGCAATTTCGGTAATTACTTTCGATTCGGGTAGGTTAGGATCGCCATCGTAAATGCCATCAATGTTGCTTAAAATAATCAAGGCTTCTGCTTGCATCATGGTGGCTAGTAGTCCCGAAAGTTCATCGTTATCGGTAAACATTAGTTCTGTAACCGATATGGTGTCGTTCTCGTTCACAATGGGCACCACCTTGTTGTCTAGCATCACGCTCATGCAATCCTTTTGGGTTAGGTATTGGATGCGTGTACCAAAACTATCTTTGGTAGTTAACACCTGTCCGCAAATCATGCCGTGTTTGGCAAATAATTCGTAGTAGCGGTTAATTAGTTTGGCTTGCCCTACTGCAGAGAATAACTGTCTGGCCGATACGGGGTCTAACTTTTTTTGTAGCTTCATTTCGCTTCTGCCCGATGCTACGGCACCCGACGATACCAAGATAACCTCTACGCCTGCTTGGTGTAGTTGTGCTACTTGGTTTACCAACGATTCCATGCGTGCTGTATCCAATGTACCATCTTTTTGGGTTAGCACATTGCTACCAATTTTTACTACAACACGTTTAAATTTAGCCTCCATATTGGGTTGTTATTGATTGTCTTTTTGTCTAATTTCTACACGACGAATTTTACCGCTAATGGTTTTGGGTAGTTCGTCTACAAATTCAATAATACGTGGGTATTTATAAGGTGCTGTTACGCGTTTTACGTAATCTTGCAATTCTTTAATCAGCTCTTCTCCCGCTTTTGCTTTGTAAGCAGGGGCTAGTACGATGGTAGCTTTTACCACTTGTCCACGAATAGGGTCGGGAACCGCGGTAATAGCACATTCTACCACAGCATCGTGCGACATAAGGGCACTTTCTACCTCAAAAGGTCCAATGCGGTAGCCCGACGATTTAATTACGTCATCGTTTCTACCTACAAACCAAAAGTAACCATCTTCGTCTTTCCATGCCACGTCGCCTGTGTGGTAAATGCCATCGTGGTAGGCTTCTTTGGTACGCGCTTCGTCGCGGTAGTAGCCCAAGAACAAACCGTATGGTTTTTGGTTTTCGTCTATACGAATAATAATTTCACCTTGTTCGCCCACTTCGGCGCTACGGCCATCGCCCATTACAATGTCTACGTTGTAGGCGGGGTTTGGTTTGCCCATCGAGCCGGGTTTGGGTTCCATCCAGGGGGTGGTAAGTACGGTACAAGTAGTTTCGGTTTGACCAAAACCTTCGCGTAATTTAATGCCTGTTAGTTCAAAAAACTCTTGGTATACACTTGGATTTAGGGCTTCGCCAGCAATGGTTGCCCATTTAAGCGACGATAAATCGTATTTACGCAAGTCTTCGCGAATCATAAAGCGGAAAATGGTAGGAGGCGCGCAGAACGAGGTAATGCGGTAGGTCTCAATCATTTTCAGCATATCGGCAGGGGTAAATTTTTCGTGGTCGTACACAAAAATAGAGGCACCTGCAATCATTTGGCCGTAAAGTTTGCCCCAAACCGCTTTGCCCCAACCCGTATCGGCTACAGTTAGGTGTAAACTATCTTCGTTTAGGTTGTGCCAATAGCTACCTGTTACAATGTGGCCCAATGGATAGGTAAAGTCGTGTGCTACCATTTTTGGGTTGCCCGATGTGCCCGAAGTAAAGTAAATAATCGAAATATCATCGTTGTTATTTACGCATTCGTCGCGTACATATGCAGGTGCATTTTCAATGCCTTGGGTAAAGTCTTCAAAGCCATCGTACACTTCGGGTCCTACCGAAATAACGTGTTTAACGCTAGGACATTTGGGTAGGGCGTTTTTGATGTGGTCTAGTACCACCGTTTCGCCTACAGCTACAATGGCCTTGATGTCGGCAGCCTCGCAGCGATAAATAATGTCTTTTTCGGTCAATAAGTGGGTAGCAGGAATCACCACAGCACCCAATTTGTGCAACGCAATAATCGAATACCAAAATTCAAAGCGACGTTTTAAAATAAGCATTACCATGTCGCCTTTCCCAATGCCTAATTGTTTAAAATAGGCAGCGGTTTTATCGGTTTCGCGTTTAAGGTCGGCGTACGTAAAATCAATGTGCTCTCCTTTGTCGTTGGTCCAGCAAATAGCACGTTTATCGGGTTGCTCTGCAGCCCATGCGTCTACAACATCATACCCAAAGTTAAAATTTTGGGGTGCTTTTATTTTTAGGTTCTTTACAAAATCTTCTTGCGAAGTAAAACTGGTTTTCTCTACAAAACGTTCTAACATACTTTTATAAGATAATGGCCAAGAAGCGGGCCTTTTCGTTATTTAATGCTTTCATTCCGTGTGGCTTAGTAGCGTCAAAGTAGATGCTATCACCTTCTTCCAAAACAATCTCTTTTCCATCAATTTCTAGCAAAAGAGCCCCCTTTTCTATCAAGTTAAACTCTTGTCCAGGGTGGGTATTTAGGTGAATAGGCTTATCGTTAGGCTCTACAGTAACCAAAAAAGGCGTAGCTTTGGCATTTTTAAAGCCGCCTGCTAGGTCGCGGTATTTGTAGGCTTTGCTACGCTCTACCGATATGCCTTTGCCTTTGCGGGTTACAAAATAACTTTGTGCATGGGTTTCGTTGCCCGATATCAAAACTGATGTGTCTACCTTAAATACTTGCGATACTTGGCACAAAAAATTCATTGGAATATCCACCTCGCCTGTTTCGTAGCTCTCGTATGTTCCAACTTCGATACCTGTTTTTTCAGCCATTTCGGCTGTACTCAAATCAATAGAATCACGAAGACCACGTAAGCGTTCTGCAATTTCCTTCATCATAATTCTAACAATATATTTTATTAATTTATTAACTCCTAACTCCTCATTCCTAACTCCTAACTATTTTATTAGGCTCGCTTTCAAACCTTTAATTACGGCATTGCTAAAGCCGTTGGCTTCCATCTCGTTCAATCCTTTAATGGTAATACCGCCAGGAGTGGTTACCTTGTCAATCTCAACTTCTGGATGCGAAGCATTGGCTTCCAATAACTCAACCGCACCACGCAAGGTTTGTAACACCACCTCTTGTGCCACTTTAGGATAGATGCCCATTTCTACACCGCCTTCAACGGCTGCGCGGATGTACCTAAAGGCGTAGGCAATGCCGCAACTTGATAGCGACATAAGGGCATTTAATTGATTCTCGGGAACTAAGAATGTTTTGCCCATGCCATTAAATAATTCGCAAACCAACGCCTTGTCTTGTTCGGTAGCATTGTTGTGTGCTGCAATGGTGTTTACGCTTTGCAATACATCAATAGCCGTATTGGGAATCAACCTAAACAAAATAGGCAACTGTCCTTCTTTGTTCAATAATGCGCACAAATCGTCTAACGATACACCTGCAGCAATAGAAACAAGCAGTTGTTTGCTGTAATCCAAGCTGTCTTTAATATCGTTTACAATGGTTTGTACCAACCAGGGTTTAACGGCAAGGATTACAATGTCGGCGTCTTTTACAGCTTGTGCATTGTTGCTTACGGTTTTAATTTTGCTGTTAAAAGCAGCTAGTGCGTTTAATGCATCTTGGTTGATGTCGCTTACGGTAATTTGGCTAATTAAATTGCTTTGGGTTAGTCCACGTGCAATGGCTCCCCCCATATTACCGGCTCCAATAATAGCTATTGTTTTCATAACTAATAAATTATAAACATTTCTTAAGTCTGTTCAAAAAGTCTTGTGCTTGCTCCATGCTTAAGCACAATGGAGGCAATAGACGAATGGTATGGGTACCTGCTACGCCAGTAAATACTTTTTGTTCAAACAACAATTTAGTTCTAATTTCTTTAATGGGTTGTTCAAATTCCATGCCAATCATCAACCCGTTACCCCTAATTTCTTTAATGCCGTCTATTTTCTTCAATTCTTCCAATAAGAAAGCTCCCACTTTAGCGGCATTTTCTACTAGGTTTTCTTTTTCCATAATGTCCAACACGGCCAATGCAGCTGCACAACCCAAATGATTGCCACCAAAAGTAGTGCCCAATTGTCCGTAAACGGGGGTAAACATGGGGCTAATTAACATACCCGACATAGGGAATCCGTTGCAAATGCCTTTGGCTACGGTAATAATGTCTGGTTTAATACCATAATATTGGTGTGCAAAGAATTTACCGCTACGGCCGTAGCCCGATTGAATTTCGTCCAAAATCAAAACGGTTTTTGTTTCGGTACAAACTTGGCGCAATTGTTGCATAAATTGGGTGGTAGGTACTTGAATACCCCCAATGCCTTGAATGCCTTCAATAATTACCGATGAATACGTGCCTTTTTGTAATTCTGCACGTACGGTTTCAATGTCGTTTAAGGCTACAAATGTAACATCCAAACCTTCGTTAACGGGTGCCACATATTTAGGAATATCGGTTACTTTAACAGCGGCCGATGTACGTCCGTGGAACGATTGTTTGAACGATAAAACTTTATTTTTTCCGTTGTGGAACGAGGCTAGTTTTAGGGCATTTTCGTTGGCTTCTGCCCCCGAATTAACCAAAAATAGTGAATAGTCCTCGTATCCGCTTGCTTTGCCTAATTTTTCGGCCAATTGTTGTTGCAAACTATTAATAACAGAGTTAGAGTAGAACCCAAGTTTAGCCACTTGTTCCGAAATGGCTTTTACGTAGGTTGGGTGAGCGTGTCCTACCGAAATAACAGCATGACCACCATATAGATCTAGGTATTCGTTTCCGTCTTTGTCGTAAACGTTGCAACCTTTCCCTTGTACAATTTCAATGGGAAAAAGTGGATATACATCAAATAGGTTCATATCTTTATCTTAAATAAATGGTGAGGTAGGCATTAGAATGCGCTACTTTTTAGTTGAAGCCCCATGGTTTCGGGCAATCCAAAAATCAGGTTCATGTTTTGAACAGCTTGTCCCGATGCACCTTTTAGTAAGTTGTCAATAACCGATAAAATCAACAATTTATTGCCGTATTTTTCTAGGTGAATCAACACTTTGTTGGTATTTACCACTTGTTTTAAATCGGGGTTTGATTCAATCATAAAGGTGAATGCCGCATCTTGATAAAAATCGGCATACAATTTACGCAATTCGCTCAACTCCAAATCGCAATCAATATAACTGCTTACAAAAATGCCGCGTGAAAAGTTACCCCTTACCGGAATAAAGTTAATGGCGTGGTCAAAATCGGGTTGTAGCTGTTTAAGCGATTGGTTTATTTCTTTTAGGTGTTGGTGGTTAAACGCTTTGTAAATAGAAATGTTGTTGTTACGCCAGCTAAAGTGCGAGGTAGGACCAGGTTTTACACCAGCACCGGTAGAACCTGTAATACCGTTGGTGTGTACTTCGCCTTTTAGCAAACCATTGGCTGCCAAAAGGAAGCAATCCCAACTGAATGCCCGTAGCAAAACAACCAGGGTTGGCAATTTTGGTGGCCTTCATAATGCGTTCTTTGTTCAATTCGGGCAACCCGTACACAAAACCATTGGATTCATCGCGAAAATCTTGCGATAGGTCAATGATTTTTACATTTTCTGGCACTTGGTTCGCTTCTAAGAATTTTTTGCTATCACCGTGTCCCGAGCAGATGAACAATACATCAATTTCATCCAAGGGCAACATGTCGGTAAAAGTCATCTCCGTTTCGCCGTACAAACCTTCGTGTACATCGTACAATTTATTACCAGCATTACTAGTGCTATTTACAAATGTAATGGTTGCTTCGGGGTGGTTAAGCAAAATACGCAATAATTCGCCAGCCGTATAACCTGCACCACCTACAATACCTACTTTTATCATATCTTTTAAGTTTTAACTCCTAACTTTATCGGCACTTCGACAAGCTCAGTGACCGATTAAACTCCTAACTCCTAACTCCTCACTTATTTGCGATCTTCTGGATGTGCCAAATAGTACGCTCTTAGTGCAGTAGCCGATACTTTAATAAAGCCTTTAGCATCGTCCGATGTCCATGCTTTTGCGGTTTCGCCGTATTCACCCAATTTGTTTTTAACCAAGTCGTTAGGAGAATCAACGCCAATGGTTTGGAACATCAAAGGACGCAATTCTAAGGTTACCTCGCCAGTAACATTGCGTTGACTGCTTTCTAGCATGGCTTCAATGTCTTGCATAACGGGTTCTAGGTATTGGCTTTCGTGCAAGAACATGCCGTACCAGTTAGCCACTTGGTCTTTCCAATATTGTTGCCATTTGCTCAAGGTGTATTTTTCCAAGAAGCGGTGTGCGCCAATAATCAACATAGGAGCAGCAGCTTCAAAACCAACACGGCCTTTAATACCAATAATGGTATCGCCTACGTGGCAATCGCGACCAATGCCGTATGCTGCACCAATTTCTTCTACTTTTTGAATGGCTACAATGGGGTCGTCGTATTTAGTGCCGTTTACCGAGGTTAGTTCGCCTTTTTCAAAGCCTAATTTTAGCAATTCAGGGCCTTCTTTGGTAGCGTGTTTTAGGTAAGCGCATTCGGGCAAACCTTGGGTAGAATCCAAAATTTCGCCGCCGCAAATAGAAGTGCCCCACAAACCTACGTTGTACGAATATTTTAGTTTGGTAAAGTCGGCAAAATAGCCATTTTTATTCAAGTAATCCACCTCTTCTTGGCGGGTCAAGTTACCATCGCGGGTAAGGGTAATAATTTCTACGCCAGGAGCCATTACCAAGAAAGTCATGTCAAAACGAATTTGGTCGTTGCCTGCGCCTGTCGAACCGTGGGCAATGGCAGATGCACCAATTTCGTTGGCATAACGTGCAATGGCCATGGCTTGGAAAATACGTTCAGACGATACCGAAATAGGGTAGCAGTTGTTACGCAATACGTTGCCGTATACCATGTAACGGATGCTCTTGTCGTAATATTCGCGGGTTACATCTAAGGTAACGTATTCTTTTGCACCTAGTTTATAGGCATTTTCTTCGTTTTGTTTTAGTTGCTCTTCGCTAAAACCGCCGGTATTAGCACAAGCTGCGTATACTTCATATCCTTTTTCTTTGGCTAAGTACATAACGGTGTACGAAGTATCCAAACCACCGCTAAATGCCACTACTACTTTTTTCTTTTCCATGATATTGATCGTTTATTTGTTTATTTTTTGTTGTGAATGTCGGTCCCTGAGCTTGTTGACGTGTTGTTGACCGATAGGGAAAAAGTGCCCGATATTTAGTCCTTATTGGAGAAAATTCGTTTCCAAAAACTTTTTTTCTCGCTTTTTAATTCACGTTTGGCTGCATCGGTACACATTTTTTGTTTGGGGTCAAAAAGCATGCCCGTGCAAATGCAATAACGTCTGCCTGTTCGTTGCAATACATCGTAGTTTACGCAGCCTTGGCATCCTTTCCAGAAATCTTCGTCGTCGGTTAGGTCGGCAAAGGTAACAGGCAGGTAACCCAATGCCGTGTTTAGTTTCATAACGGCAGCCCCTGATGTCAAACTAAAAATTTTGGCTTCGGGCCAGCGTTTGCGTGCTAAACTAAAGGTTTGGTGCTTGATGCGTCTAGCAAGCCCCATTCCCCTGAATTTTTCGGGTACAATTAACCCCGATGTGGTAACATACTCTTTGTTACCCCATGTTTCTATGTAGCTGAATCCAGCAAATTCGTCGCCGTACAAAGCAATAACCGCTTTCCCTTCGCGTATTTTCTTTTTAACGTATTCAGGATCGCGCTTGGCAATTCCAGTGCCACGTACCTTGGCCGCCGCTTCGATGGTAGATAAAATCGTATCGACGTAGCTAATGTGGCTTTCGTCGGCAATGATGATTTTAACGTCCTCGGGTTTCATCTCAATATCAATTTACTTACTTAAATTTTTTCTATTACATCCGATAAGATGCTAGTAATCTCTTCTCTATTAAATCCTTCTCGTGGAATAATCAAGATGGTGTCATCGCCAGCAATGGTGCCTAAAATAGCACTTGATGCACGTTCGTCAATTTCGGCAGCAATACCTCCAGCATATCCCGAACGGGTTTTTAGTACGGCCAATTGCCCCGAAAACTCTAGCGAGTTGTTCCCTATTATCTTGGTTTCGCTAGGCTTACCGCTTGCATATAGTGAATGAGGCAATGCGTACCTATATTCCCCTACGTCATTGGGAATCTTGGTAATTTTTAGTTGCTTCAAGTCGCGCGATAAGGTGGCTTGCGTTAAATGGTATCCCTTCTCTTTCAACAACAGCAATAACTCATCTTGATTGCCGATGGATTGTTGTATAACCATCTCTTTGATGGCCCTCAATCTATCCGTTTTATTCTTCATAATGTATATTATCTGAATAAATATTCTAAATTCTTGCAAAATTATACAATAAATTCCGTTTAAAGCTATTTTAAATGAATTTTTTTGCAAAAACGAGTGTTTTTTATTCAAAAGTTACAAAATTGTAAGAACGCGGGTACGAAATTAGGCAAAATGCAGGTATTTTTATATATTTGTCGCCATATTTTTAATGCGAACGTATGAAAACAGAAAACAGAGGAAACTTTTCGTCTAAAATAGGTGTTATTTTAGCTACAGTAGGAACCGCCGTTGGTTTGGGAAATGTTTGGCGATTCCCGTACATTGTAGGCGAAAATGGTGGAGGCGCCTTCTTGGTCATTTACATATTATCATTGTTGTTATTAGGTATTCCCGGCGTAATTGCCGAGTTTATTGTAGGCAGACATTCGCATGCCAATGCAGTAGACTCATTTAAAAAACTAGCACCCAAAACAAAATGGCATTGGATTGGCTATAGTGGTGTTTTGGCAGGTTTCTTAATCATGGGCTATTATGCTGTGGTAGTGGGTTGGACTTTAGAATACCTTACCCAAGCCATTTTAGGAAACTTATCGGGTATGTCGGTAGAACAATATGGTCAGGTTTTTGATCAATTTGCAGGACATCCTTATTGGCCACTTGTTTGGATGGTAATCGTGATGTTAATTTCTACCTTTGTTGTGGCTAGAGGTGTAAGCGGAGGTATCGAAAAAATATCCAATGTATTGATGCCTGTTTTCTTTCTGATTATATTGGTAATGGTAGCCAATTCATTCTTTTTGCCTGCTGCCGGCCAAGGTATGAAGTATTTATTCTTGCCTAATTTCTCAGAATTAGAACCCGTTGCTATCTTAATAGCCATTGGGCAAACTTTCTTCTCGTTAAGTTTGGGGATGGGCTGTTTAATCACCTACTCATCCTACTTTAAAAAAGATGTAAGCCTAGCAAAAACCGCTACGCAAGTGGTTTCTATCGATGCTATGGTGGCCATTTTGTCTGCTATGATTATTTTCCCTGCGGTGTTCTCGTTTGGCATGCAACCTACAGAAGGTCCTAGTTTGGTATTCAAAGTATTGCCTAACGTATTTCAACAAATGCCACTAGGCACGTTGTGGTCTATCTTATTTTATGCATTGTTATTTATAGCAGCCATCACTTCGCTTATCTCGTTGTTAGAGGTAGTAACGGCTTATATTTACGAGAACACCTCGTTAACTCGTAGAAAAGCGGCCTTTATCGTTACGGGTATGGTTTCGGTGTTGGGTGTTTTTGCTTCGATGTCATTTGGTTTACTACAAGACGTTACCTTATTTGGTAAAACCTTCTTTGATTTATTAGACTTTGTAACCGCATCTATCTTATTGCCTGTAGGCGGTTTCTTTATTTCTATTTTTGTAGGATGGTTCTTGGATAAACGCATTATTGCCACCGAGTTACGTATTAAACATCCCAAAGCACACCTGTTTATCAAAGGATACATTTATATGTTGCGCTTCTTTGTGCCAGCGTGTATATTTGCTGTGTTCTTGTATTCTTTATTAGGATAATAAACAAAAATTCGTATATGCGTTGATTTGTTGATTCGTAAGTTAGAATCAGCTTATCAACGCATTAACTATAAAATCATCTTAATTCTTAAAAATGTATTGGAACAAACTCTTTTTTGTAACGCAGAGCGAAAAACGCGGAACGCTACTGCTTTTACTTCTTGTCTTTGTATTGCTTGGTGTGCGTATGCTGTTGGCACAGCAAAGTGTAAAAACACCCCATTTCACCGCAGAAAATAACGCAGTTGTTAATGACTCTGTTAGCCAGCAAAAAATACGTGTTGCCAAATCAATTAAAACCGACCAACCTGTAGAACTAAATACGGCCGATACTACCTTGTTAAAGCAATTACGAGGCATCGGTAGCGGTTATGCTAAAATGATTGTTAACTATCGCACCAGGTTGGGAGGTTTTTATAGCAAAGAGCAGTTGCTAGAAGTGTATCGGTTTCCTGCAGAAACCTATGCAAAGATAGAACATCAGCTATGGGTAGATACTACGTACATTCAGAAAATTCCTATCAATCAATTTACTATCGATCAACTAAAACGCCATCCATACATACGCTATTTTCAAGCAAAATCGTTGTACGATAATCGATTAAATAAGCCAGAGCAACGATATAATGCGCTAGATGATTTGGTAGAAGACAGGGATGTTACTCCCCAATTTATAGCTAAAATAGCGCCTTATTTGTCTTTTAAGTAGTTTATTGAACGCTTACCTCGATGCGTCTGTTTTGTGATCTTCCCCATTCGGTAGCATTGGTTTCGGTAGGTTGGCTACTGCCCATGCCTTGGCTTACAAGGCGTTTGGAATCAATGCCTTTTTCTATTAAATACTGCACCACACTTTCGGCTCGTTTTTCAGAAAGTGTTTGGTTGTAAGCATCGTTACCCACATTGTCGGTGTGTCCAGTAACGATAAAGGTTTT
>JAFOFC010000062.1 GCA_017387515.1 Paludibacteraceae bacterium | reverse complement strand
GGCAAGACATTGCCAAAAAAGAAGCACAGCAGGCACAGATTGATGCGTTGGCACATCGCATTGAAAACTGGAAAATAGATTATTGGCGAAGCGACTTCGACCTTGAAAAAGCAAACTCATACGCATCGCATCAAGGACTTTTAAACATTTTAGATGCCCTTATTGCGCGCTATCCACAGTTTAGATACGAGCATTGCAGTGCTGGCGGTTCGCTAAAAGACTTTACCACCTTGCGACGCATGACGTTTATGACCATGGAAGACTCAGGCGGTCCGCTCAACCATCGTATGGCGTTTTACAGCAACAGTTACATGATAAATCCTGTTCAACTCAAATTTGATGTAGGTTACGATTGGACTTCTGCACAAGATGCTGGCAACATAAATAGCAACCCTGAAAGTTGGGCAAAATACGTGCTTAGAAGCAGTATGATGGGTGCCATGATGGCTTGTGCTGTGGGCCGAGATATGAGTACCATAGAATTTAATCAGGCTAAAATTCATTGGAAACTATACAACCAAAAGCAACGTGCCATACTGCGCGGTGGCCATGTTTACCATATTTTACCTATGCCCGACGGCAAACATTGGGACGGCATGCAGTTTTACAATCCAGCAATAGAGAAAGGATCTGTCTTCTTGTTTTCGCACCTAAACGGCGGTGGCGCCGATGGCAGTAGCAAGCGCATTTATTTGCAAGGTTTGGAAGAAAATGCTTGGTATGAGGTTGAATTTCAAGATAGAACCAATCTGTCTTGTACCAAATCGGGCAAGGAACTGATGAACGATGGTTTGCTGGTTACTGGTATGACCAAACATTTTGACACCGACATTATTTGGATAGAAAAACTAAGCAGCACCGATATAAAAGAAAATACAGAAACTACCTACAGCATCTACCCAAACCCTACTCACATAGGTGAAAATGCCACCTTGCAAGGTGTAAGCGATAAAGATGAATGGACTCTATACGACCTACAAGGCAGATGCCTACAAAAAAGCAGCGGTAGTGCCACCAAGGCGCCTACCACTGCTGGTATATACTTTATTCAGTACAAAAATCAAGTGATTAAATGGGTGATTGAGTAACACCCACTTGCACTACTTCTTTTAAATTAGGGCTGTTTAACAAGGTTTTAGCCGCCTTTTGTATGTCTTTCGCTGTAATTTTTTCTAAATCGGACAGATAACTAGCCTGGCTATCATAGCCGTAGAATTGCGTATCGACCAAGCGATCTAGCCAATAACCATTGTTTATTTGTTGGTCGATGTATGTTTTTTTGGCATATTCTTTGACTTTTTGCAGGTGTTCTGCTTTAGGGCCTTGTGCGGCAATTTTTCCCAATTCATCGTAAATAATGGGCAACAAAGTAGCCACCTTTGCCGAATCGGTTTGGAAATGAATAGCCATGTAAACCGCAGGTATAGGCAATTGATTTACCGATATGTTGGTAGAAACACCATACGTACCGCCTTGTTCTTCGCGCACACTTTCGGTATAAACCATATCTAAAACAGCATCTAATAGTTTGTATACCAGGGTTTGTTTGCTCGACACCGCACCTGTTTTGTAATTATAAATATAGACCGTTGTTTTGGGTTGCACCATATCCGTAGTAAAATGCACTGTTTTTTTACCCGAAATGGCTAAGATAGGATGTGTTAATTTTTCGCGATCTTGTTGTGCAGGCAAAGTAGCTACGTATTGCTCTAATAAAGGCTCTATCGCTTCCAAATTAACATTACCCACCACGGCAAAAGAAAAATCGGCTGCATTAGCAAAGCGCTGTTGGTATATTTGCAAGGCTTTGGCATAATCCAGTTGTTCAACATCGGCTACCGTTAATCGTTTTTCAATGGGATGTGCTTGGTACAAAGCCATATCTACACTATCGGTCAAAGCCGTTAATGGGTCTTTTTCTACTTCTTTAAGAAATACCTGGAGTCTTTGCGAGTATGCCTGAAAAGCCAAGGTATCTGTTTTTACTTGGGTAAACGATAGGTATACTAATTGAAACAAGGTTTCTAAATCTTTTACAGACGATATTCCCTTAATTTGTTCGGTTTCAGCGTAAATAGTTCGGTAAATTTCGGCATTTTTATCGGCCATAAATTTATCAAACTGAGTAGACGAGAAAGGTCCCATACCAGCCTCTTCTGCTAAATCGGTAGCAAACCTGGCATCTATAACATCTGCCTCTGGCAACTGCATTAACCCTCCTCTACTCATGGCTTTTAGTTCTACTAGGTCTTCTTTAAAAGTAGCGGGTTTTACTTGCACCTTAACCCCGTTTGACAAGGTATATTGGGTAACACCGTTTTTAAGGCTTTGCTTTTTTACAATGCTTCCTTTAGCGGGAAGGTCTTGTGAAGCTATCAGCGCATCGGCTAACGTTTCTTCGGCATAGGGTTCTAAAGACATAGCATCGATAGCGGCCATTTGCTGCAAAACTGCCTCTTTAGTGGGAAACTGTGTATCTTCTGTTCCGGCTAACCACAACAACCAATTGGTGGAATGATGCGTAGTTAACCAATCATTCATTTGCTGCAAGGTGGCTTGTTCTACCACTACTTTCCATTGTTTGTAATCCCAATCATCTGGCGATAAGGGTTCATTTTCTAAAAAGTGACTGATGCATTGTTGAACATACTCATCGTTTTTGCGCTGATTACGGTTTTTATAGTCCTGTTCTAAATTTGCCAAATATGCGGCCTTGGCACGATCTAACTCGGCTTGCGTAAAACCGTGTTGGTACATACGCTTACGTTCTGTTAATAGCAGTTGTATAGCTTGATTTATTTTATCGGGCGATGTAATAGCGCTAATCTCGAACGATTTTTCTTTTTTGGATAAAAAGAAATCACCTTGATATACACCGGCATAGCCAAAAGGCGAGTTGGGTTGTTTAACCAATTGATTTAAACGTTCGGCAAGCATACGTGTAGCGGCAAAACGAATAAACGATTGATGCATTCCTTCTACCGATTGTTTTACCATGGGCGACAAATCGGGAATACGTTGAGACAACGTAAGCATTACATAAGGCATTTCTTTGTCTTTGGTAAAGGCAACAACTGGCACGGTATAATCTGACACAGGGTAATAAACTCGTTCTGGTGCACCATCGGGCACTTTTGCACTAGCAAATAGTTCCTTAATTTTTTGTTCGGTACGTTTTACATCAATATCACCCACTACTACAATGCCTTGTAAATCGGGACGATACCAAGTATGGTAATAGTCTCTGATAGTTTTATAGTCAAAATTTCTAATTACGTCGATATGGCCAATGGGCATGCAATCGGCATATTTATCCTTGCCATACATATCGGGCAATATCTGTTCTATTTGACGCATTACGGCGTTGTCGCGACTGCGCCATTCTTCTTCAATAACGCCACGTTCTTTATCTATGGCTTCTGATTCTAGCAAAATTCCATCCGACCAATCGCGCAAAATAAGCAAGCAAGAGTCTACCGTGCTGGTGCGCTGTGTGGGGACATCGGTTATCATGTAAACGGTTTCGTCTACACTGGTATAAGCATTTAGGTTTGCCCCAAATTTTACACCAATGGTTTCTAGGTAGTTGATAAGTGCTTTATCGGGAAAATGTTTGGTACCGTTAAAGGCCATATGCTCTAAAAAGTGCGCCAAACCGCGTTGTTCGGGTTGTTCTTGAATGGAACCTACTTTTTGAGCAATATGAAAAGCAGCCCGATTGGGTATGTAACTGTTGTGCTTTATGTAATAGGTTAATCCGTTTGGCAATTTTCCTACTACAACCGATGTATCGGCAGGAATAGGTTGCGACATACAGGCAGCAGTTTGCGCAAATAGCCCCATGCTACCCACTAGGCAACAACAGGCTAACAACATTTTTTTCATAAACGTTGAAGAATAAATGGTTTTACATTAATACAAGGTTTTAAGCGTCTTTTTTGTTCTTATCGCGGTGTTTAAAGTATCGCATTTGATAGATAAAGAACACAGCCGAGAATAAAAACAATCCAGCTAGGATGTAACTGGTGGTATCGCCTAGGGTTACGCACAAAAAAATAGAGGCCATTAACCCTAAAATGCTAAAGATTTGAAATAAAATAAGGTTTTTCTTGTTCATAATTATGTTGTGTAATTGTTTAGTTCGCTTCGCTCATGAAGTTGCTCACGCTCGGCAATGATTAAGCAAGCTTATCATTGCTCTCGCTTACTCGCAACTTTAGGCGTTTAGTCGACCTTATTCGGTCACTGAGCTTGTCGAAGTGCCCGAATAGATACTTAGGCGATTTTTTATCGACGAATCGGTGAATTGCGACTTTCGACTTTTGACTTTTGACTTTCGACTAATGACGGTCTACATAGCTGATCCAGCGGGGCGGGGCTACGGCCCAGGGCACGATGTTGGCACCAAAGATATTGATGGTAGCGTTGCCGTCTTTGTAAGGCTCGTACAGCGTACCGCCTACCACTATTTCGGTTTTTCCATCGCCGTTTACATCAGCCACCACAGGATACTCGCTTTTGGTAACGGACGACACCTGAAAGGCAGCCAAGTTGTACGCCACTCGCCTGCCCGATTGGATGGTATCGTTGCCTGTAACGTGGCTTTTACCACTGCCGTTGATGACGCGCAGCGATGTTTCGTCGCGGTAAACAATTTCTTGTTTACCGTCGACGTTAAAGTCGAATAACGTCATAGACGTTTGCGACGAAACATCGGTGTGATGCATGGTCCAAAATTCGCGCAAACACCCACGAGCAGGCACGTACTTATACGCCGCCAAGGTATGATTGTCTTTAAGCCCTACTATTTCAGGCAAGCCATCGCCGTCTATATCGCCCACAGCAGGATAAGCCCGCATGGGTAAATAATCTTTGTGAAACAGACATTGGTTGGTGGCGGGGTTATACAACGAGAGTTGTCCGTTTATATCGCGCACCAAAATATCAAGGTTACCATCGCCTGTAAAATCGGCCACCAAAGCCGAACCATCTTGGGCATCATCGCCTACGGTTTGCACCAAGCGCACCCCCGTTGGTGATTGGTTAGGATGTACACTGTATAGTTGGTTACCACAAACCAATTCTTTTCCGGGCAATTCGGGCAACACATCAGCCGCTACCGAAATGGTAAAATTAGCCCCATCGTGTTGCATATGCCTACCTACATTTCCACCTGTAGCACATCCTATGGGCTTAAGCATATAGGCATCAAATACTTCGTTGCCCACATACACCTCATCGCGTCCGTCGCCGTCAAAATCGGCTACAGCCGGATTGCCGTACAGGTTTTGCTGCAAAGCAACGGAGGCAATCTCTTCTACCCTTTCGTAGCCATAATAGGCGTAAGCATACAATAATTTTTGTTGCGCAGTACCGGCAACCACATAAATAGTACCTCGTTTACTGCCATTGGGCAATTGTGTTCTTGCCAGTGCAATGGCACCACATGCATAGCCAAACGAAACCCCTGGCGTACCATACGACGATCCAAAGTGAATGCGAGTTTGCTTATACGAAGCTGCACCCGACACAATCACCAAAGTTGCCGCATTATCGCGATAGTCGGATTGCACGGTGACCAATTCGGGAAAATTGTCGCCATCTAAATCGGCTACAAAAATGGGATTAACGCCCTGATATGCCCCTACTGATACGGTTTTAAGAAGTTTCATATCGAAGAAGGCGTTTTTTTGCGCCGTTACGGGGGTGATGATAAGGAGACAGAGAAGGAGAAGGCCCTTTGACAAGCTCAGGGACCACATTCCGAACTGTTTATGTACCCAATTTTTCATGCATTCTCCGTTATATCCTTACAAAAATAATAAATAAGGCGTAAAAATGGAGAAACGGAGAAACTTTTTAACGCCATTTAGGAGTTATGCCTAAAAAGAGTTGAAAATTGATACCTGGCATGGGGCGCGATAGCACCGAAAGATAATCTTCGTTAAACAAGTTATTGATGTTGAATTTGAGCGAAATATCAGCCCAATCAAAGAGCAATAATTTTTCTACCGATATATTGCTCATAAAATAATCGGGCAACTTGCCTGTAAGGGTTATATCGTTACTCGACATGGTGTATCGTTCGCTATAATAGTTCCATTTGTACATAAACGAGAAGGTTTTATAGCTCAACTTACCAATAACGCTGGCAGTGTATTCTGGCACATAGGGCAGCTGCTTACCGATGGATTGGTCGGCAGGCGAAAGTGGTTCGCCGTGGTTAATAGAGGGTGTCCACGAGAACGATCCGCTTAGGTCTAACTTCCAATTTTCGGAAAGTTGAAACAGCGCATCGGCCTTTAATTCCACACCGTAAGCATGTACATCCTTAATGTTTCGGGGCGAAAAGAAGCCTTTGGTAGTGGGTAGCCAGATAATCCAATCGTTGATGTACGAATCGAACCAGGTGGCACTACCCGACAGGTTGTAAACACCCTGCTTGCCTACGGCAAATGCTAACCCTGCATCGTACGTCCAACCGTTTTCGCGCTTTAAATCGGGGTTACCACCGGGCAAAAAATACAAGTCGTTAAGGGTTGGGAAGCGAAAGTTGCGCGACACCGATGCCTTGGCCGTCAACCCCAACTTAGGCCACAGAACTCCATCGATAAAAAAGGCAGGAATCAAGGGTGAAAAATCGGTTCCGTACATTTCTTCGCGCAACACCAACGACATGCCCAAACGATCGATGGGCTGCCATTTGGCCGACACTGCACCCGAAAGCTCGGTACGCGCCTTTTTATAGCCCACAATGGCTTTATCACCATCTATTTTGATGATATTTTTATCCCGGCTTTCTACAAAATGCTGGTAAAAGGCCAAATTGGCAGTAAACATCCATTGGGTACCTATACAATAGGTAGCATCGGCCTGGGCGTATACTGTATGAATGCTGCTACGCGACTGGGTCATGACAGCCATATTACCGTTGCCTACATCGCGCTTGTAATCGTAGGTAAGATAGGTATTTACATAGCCTGCTTTGGCGGCTACTTTCCACGAGTTTTTACTATAATCGTACGATAGAATACCCCTAAAGGTGCGCTCTTTTTGCACATTTTCGAAGGCCGTATTGTCGGCATAATCGGTGGTAAGCATGGGCAACTCTCGTTTGGACTGCAAGTACCACGCATTCAACCCAAAACGATGTCCCGTACCGGTATTGTAATAGGCCTCTTGCAACAAATGAAAGTCTTGATAAGCCCCGCTTTTGTTCTCTTCGATGGGATAATACTGATCGACGATATTCATATCCTCGTCGTAGATGTTTTCTTTCTTATCGTGGTTGCGGTAGGTAAAATTATTGGGCGATGTAGACAGTACGGCACGGGTTGAAACTTGCCAATGCGCATCGCCGTAGGTTAGGCGCAAAAACTCGTCGAAACTAGAAAAAGAACCTACCCCTTGAATGTACTGCACACCAAAACCTTGGGCATTGGCAGGTTTGGTGCTCATCTTTACGGAGCCACCCAATCCCCCACCCGTTTCGTTGACCGACGAGGTACCGTGCAACAGCGAAGCATCGTCAATAAAGTACGATGGAATCATGGAAAAATCGGTCATGCCCAACATGGGATTGTTAATGCGCATACCATTCCACGTAACCTGCGTGTGCGAGGGTGATGTTCCCCTAAACGATACCGTAGAAAGGGTGGCTCTGCCGTAACTTTTTACAAAAACGGACGAGTTATAGCTCAATACATCGGCCATAGAAAGGGCAATATTCTCTTTGAGCGCCACAGAATCGAAGGTAGTTTTTTGCACGCCTACCTCGGAGAGTGGACGTTTTCCCCATACGGTTACATCGTCTAATACAACACCTTTCTTAAGCCTGCTTGCCGAGGCCGTTTGTGCCGATAAAATGGGCAAAAATAGCGCCCATAGCACCGCTATCCATATCTTGTTTTTCATCATGGTTTCCAACAAAAAGCACCCGGAATGATGCCTACATAAAATTCATCTATTAAATTCGCATCGCTGTTATAGCGATAAATTTTGCCTTGTTGCACATAGTCGATGGCATCGGCCACGTACACATCGCCCGATGTAGGACAAATGGTTAGTCCGTAGTAAAGTGTGCCCTGATCGGGCAAAAAGGGCGTTTGTGGCAACACCGTAGCATCGATAGACATTTTCCAAATAGCTCGGTTTATCCAGTAAAGGGTCTTTTTATCGCCGCTGAGCTGGATTTCGGAGGGGCTATCGCCCATGGCAAAACGAAATTGCTTGGTAATGCGCATCTGGTCGGGGTCGATGCAGTAGAGTGATGGCGCCTCATAGCCATAGGGCGAACCTTCGTAACCACCATCGGTTATGGTCCAAAGCATGCCGTTGGCATCGAGTACCAACGAGGTGGGCTGAATGCCGACGGTTAACTCATCTACTACCTGATCGGTTTCGGTATCTATTTTTAGTATCCTATTTTGGTACGACCAACAGTTTACGTACACGTACTTGCCTTTTTGCACCATTTGTTCGGTAGATCCGCTCTCCATGGTCATGTTGGGGCAAAGAATGTAGCCCGTAATTTCGTATCGTTTGGGATTGACAATAAAGATGCGGTTATCCCACAATTGGGTTATGTAGGCCTTGGTATCGGATACAAAGTGTATGTAACGGGGCGATGTTAAATTGGTAATGCGCCCTACTTCTTTGAATGTGGTGGTATTGATGGCAAACACTACGTGCGAGTTGTTTACTACCACCCAACCAATGTCGTCTTTGATGAGCATGGATTGGGCCACATCGCCCAATTTCATGGCATTGGCTCTAAAAAAGATTTCGTTTTGTACGGTATCTGCTGCAGGGTCGTAAAACGAGAGCGAGGCGTTGCCGTACTGGAAATTGCCCTCGTTGGTAATGAACAGTCCCTGCTTGGGTGCGGTAAAATCTTCTTCGTAACCGTAGTCCCACTGCATGCAAGAAGCGGTTAGAAAAATCAGAATGATTGGGTAAAGAAACCTCATGATAGTTAGAAGTTAGAAGTTAGGAATTAGGAGTTAGGAGTTAGGAATTTTGCGAATAAGCGAGAGCAGAAGCAAATTTATTTGATTATGCCGAGCGGGAGCAAAATCATGAGCGGAGCGAATAGTTAGGAGTTATCTTATTTCATGGAGCAGTCGTAAAAGCCAACGACTTCGGTGGAGACTTCGCCTAACCAGCCGCTTTTGCTGTTGATGGCGGTTTGTACCTTTACAAAATCGATGTAAGCGAGCGATACGGCATTGCCGTTTTGGTCCATGGCATCGGAAATTCTAAAACGATTATCAACCGATTTTTCGGTAGGACGATCGATGCTGCTAAAGTTATCGACGTACCCCCAATCAAAGGTGGGCAATACCCAATACGTACCTTTGCCCGATTGGTCGTAGTTTTTAGGCTCCAAACGCGTGCCTACCAGGGTATAGGTATCGCTTTCTACCCAAAGCGGATAGTAGTAATCCTGATTGTGATAGGCTTTTAAGTAATCTATTTCGCCACTAGCTCCCTCACTATCGGTCCATTTTACAGGACTTTGTACGGTTTCGGGGCGATAGTAAGTAACGGCATAGTTTTGAATGGTTGTTTCCTTGCCTGTTTCGCTACCGCGTAGTTCGTACCACGTATCGTTGGGCAATCCGTCGCCATTTTCGTCTTGCATTACCCATACAATGCCAGGCTCGGACGAGTTATTAAACGAATTGCCTACAATGGCAAAATCGTACCCGCCTGTATTGTCGATGCTGTGATCAAAACCCAACACAATGTAACCACCAAAACCTCCTAACGACACCCAAATGCCTTTATCAAGACGCTCTTTGGCATATAAATTGGCGGCTTCTTGCGTGGTATGCGTACTGTTAAATCCACCCGTTTTTAGCTCGTTAATAAACTGACCTGGGGCGGGCATATACTGGTACACTTGGTCAAAAGTAGCTTTTGATTCGCTGGTTTTGGGTCGATAATACGACACAGGCGTAGAGGGGTTAGATGGATGGGATGGACCCGATGGCGTATCTGCATCGGGACCAAACACATCTTGATCGCTGTTGCAGGCGGCAAAGCCACCCATCAACAGCGTAATCATTGCCCATTTAGCTAGGTTCTTATAGTTGAACTTCCACATCATCGATAGCAAAATATAAAGGAGATTTATAATAAATGGTTTCACCGCCATCGTAGCTAATTTGTTGTGCTTCGTCCATGTGGAATGCAATTTTGGTTACTTTTCCAAGCGATGACAAATCTACTTCTGTCCAATCCACTACCCATGTAGAAGGGTCTGCACCATCGGCCAACATTACTTCTATTTCTTGGGTGCTGCCATCTTCGGCATAACCGGTAATGACTAGTTTTAGGTAATCGTCATCGTCGTAGGCTTCGCTAAAATCGCTACCGTATAGAAGGCTGTAAATGGGCAATGCGGTCATTACCACCGACATTTTGTTAATTTGGCGCGCTACGCCATCTTCAAATGCCAATTCGACTTTAACATCGGTTCCCACTTTTGAATCGCAATAGGCAATGGCAAAAGTATTATCTGTTTTTTCGCCCAATGCACTTAGCTGATAATTGTACATCCCAGCTGTTCCAACGTTTTCTAACTCTTCTAAGGTTACGTAGTGGTGAGAGATAACAAAACCACCGCCTGCAAAACCATAGGTATCATAATTGTATGGGAAGGTGTGCGATAGTTGGGTATTACCTTGGTCTGTCCAAGTGTAAGGAGCCCCATCAGGATTGCTCCAATCGCCATAAATAAGGGTACTGCCGCCGTAATATTGTTCATCTTCGGCAGGAATAAGGTCTGACCAGGTAGCTACATCTACCCCACAATAATCTAAGGTATAGGCAGGGAATTTAGCATCATCGTCCTCAAAGGTAAGCACCGCTACTTGTGGTTCAGGGTCGATAGGTTGGTCTGGATCAACTTCGGGTGCTTCAAAGCTAATGCGCTCCACTTCATCGACCAAATACTGCTCTACGCTACCATCTAATTTATAGATATAAAAACTGTTTTGTGCCAAAAGGGCAACACTTACAACACTAGCTATCAATAGGGGTAAAATTCTTTTCATAGGTTTATTGTTTTATAAATTTAACGACTTTGTTTTCGATGCGTAAAAGGTATGTACCTTGCTGTAGGTTATCTACAGAAATACTACTTCCGATATCTGATTTTATCAATTTACCTGATAAATCAAACACTTGTAATTGGGTGTTATCGCCCACACCACTTACATAAAGGGTAGCAACCACGGGGTTAGGAAAAATGTACACCATAGGTGCATCCGTACCCGTAATGTTTGTAGGAACATCAGGGTCCATACTTCCAAAAAGGACTTCGGTTAAACCTACTACTTGCGTTCCATCCAGTAAAGTAAGTTGCATGGTTGGAACATCACCAGCAGTATCAAACACAATTTCTTTGGCAAGCGACAGCTGATACGTCTGTTCCTGCCCATCGGCACCCACCGCAATAATGGCAGGTACTTGCGCCACACCACAAAAGGCAATGCCCAAGAGCGTGAGTAAAGCATAAAATCGTTTCATAGAAAAAAATAATGAGTGAATATTGAGTAAAAAAAATATCCATTTCCCTTGCAAGGAAACGGATAATAGAATAACTCAAAATACACCCACCAAACACTAAAAAGAAGCTAACACGTCCGCACTGTTAAACAAATGGACACAAAAAATAACGAAACAAGTCAGAAACTTTTTTTGGCTTAAAAGCATTTTGCGATTCTATACCCGTAATCCTGCAGGTTAAATCTTTTGATGCATTGGTAGGTCTTCTGACTTGTTCCGTTTTTATTACGCCTTCCCAGCCCTTTGGCCAGTGACAAAGTGTATGTAAAAAAAACTTTTTCTTACTATGTAAGAGGAACTTACAGCAACAGGCATTGTTTGGGATTTTCACCCAATTCCCTTTTCACTCCCTTATCGATAAGACTTAGGAGCACCTAATGCAAGGGCAAAGGTAGTAAAAAAATAATATACAGCAAATTTTGAATAGATTTTTTGAAACTATCAACATTGCATTGATTTTTTTTGTAATTTCGCAGTCTTAACGATTTAAAATGTATCGATTATGAAAAAGAAAATCAACACCATTTGCGTACAATCGGGCTGGCAACCTAAAAAAGGCGAGCCACGTATTTTGCCCATTTATCAAAGTACAACCTTTAAGTACGAAACTAGCGAGCAAATGGCCGACTTGTTTGACCTTAAAGCCAATGGCTATTTTTATACTCGCTTGCAAAACCCTACCAACGATGCAGTAGCGGCTAAAATTACCGAACTAGAAGGCGGTTTTGCTGGCATGCTTACCTCATCGGGCCAAGCGGCTTCGTTCTATTCTATTTTTAATATTTGCGAAGCGGGCGACCACTTTGTAAGTGCATCGGCTATTTACGGTGGCACTTTCAACTTGTTTGCTGTTACCATGAAAAAATTGGGCATTGAATGCACCTTTATTGATGCCGATGCTAGCGAAGAAGAAATTCAAAAGGCTTTCCGTCCCAATACCAAGGCGTTGTTTGGCGAAACCATTGCCAACCCTGCATTGGGCGTATTGGACATTGAAAAATTTGCTCGCATTGCGCACAAAAACGGTGTGCCTTTGATTGTAGATAACACCTTCCCTACCCCTATTAACTGCCGTCCTATTGAATGGGGTGCCGATATTGTGATCCACTCTACCACCAAATACATGGACGGACACGCTACAGCTGTGGGCGGTTGCATTGTAGATAGCGGTAATTTTGATTGGGAAGCGCATGCCGATAAATTCCCAGGCCTTACCCAACCCGACCCGTCGTACCACGGTTTGGCGTACAGCAAAGCCTTTGGCAAAGGGGCATACATTACCAAAGCCACCGCTCAATTGATGCGCGATTTGGGTTCTATTCAAGCACCCGAAAATGCCTTCCTTTTGAACCTTGGTTTGGAGACCTTGCACTTGCGCGTGCCTCGCCACTGCGAAAATGCCCAAAAGGTAGCCGAATACTTGCAAAACAACCCCAAAGTAGCTTGGGTTAATTACAGCGGATTAAAAGATAGCCCTTACTACGAGTTGGCACAAAAACAATTTGATGGCGGACGTTCTTGCGGTGTAGTTACCTTTGGACTAAAAGGTGGCCGCGAAGAGTCTATTAAATTTATGGACAACCTAAAATTGGCTTGCATTGTAACCCACGTAGCCGATGCACGTACCTGCGTATTGCACCCTGCTAGCCATACACACCGTCAATTATCGGACCAACAACTTATAGAAGCAGGCGTTCAACCCGACCTAATCCGTTTCTCGGTAGGTATCGAAGACGCCGACGATATTATTGAAGATATTGAACAAGCGCTACAATAATGGTTATACGGTGATTCGGTTATGCGGTGAGTTGAAAAACTTAACCGTATCACCGTATCACCAAATCACCAAATCACCGATTATAATATGCCTTTAAATATTCCTAAAAAATTACCGGCTATTGAGGTTCTTAAACAAGAGAACATCTTTGTTATGGACGATGAGCGCGCGCTATCGCAAGAAATACGCCCGCTTAAAATTGCCATACTCAATTTAATGCCCATTAAGATAACCACCGAAACCGATTTAATCAGGTTGTTATCTAACTCGCCTTTGCAAATTGAGATTGACTTTATTAAACTTAAAAGTCATACGTCAAAAAATACGCCAATAGAACACCTACAAATGTTCTACAAGGATTTTGACAGCATTAAAGAGCACAATTACGACGGCATGATTATTACAGGGGCACCTGTAGAGAAGTTTGAGTACGAAGAAGTTACCTATTGGAACGAGATAACCACCATTTTTGATTGGGCGCGTCACCATGTAACCTCTACCCTATACATTTGCTGGGCAGCCCAAGCTGGCTTGTACCACTATTATGGTGTACCCAAATACCAATTAAACGATAAAATGTTTGGGGTGTTTAAACATACCGTATCGGACAAACAAAACCCCATATTTAGGGGCTTTGACGATGAGTTTTACGTACCTCATAGCCGCCACACCGAAGTGCGTGCCGAAGACATCGAGAAGGTAAAAGAATTGCAAATTATTTCACAATCGGACGATGCAGGTGTGTACATGGTAATGGCACGTGGGGGCAGGGAATTCTTTATTACAGGCCACTCGGAGTATGCTCCATTTACCTTGGACGAAGAATACAAACGCGATTTGGGCAAGGGCTTACCTATTTTACCGCCCAAAGGCTACTACCGCAACGACAACCCCGAAGAAGGGCCTGTAGTGCGTTGGAAAAGCCATGCAAACCTACTGTTTACCAACTGGCTAAACTACTTTGTTTACCAAGAAACTCCGTACGATATTGATACAATTAAGTAGTTGCTTCGCAACTACTTAATTGGTGATACGGTTATACGGTGATGCGGTGATAGGAATCACCAAATCGCCAAATCACCAAATCACCAATAAATTATGAAATTCCGTTATACCCTACTAGAAGAACGTTGGAATGCCTACACGCACATAGTGGGTGCTGTGGGCTCGGGGGTTGTTTGTCTTATCTTTTTAATTCAAACCATCCAACGCGGAAATGCCTTGGATATTTTAAGCATTGCTTTGCTTTTATTGGGAGTTGTAAGTTCGTACATATTTTCGGCCATGTACCACGGGCTACCCGCACGTTGGCCCTGGAAAGAAAAATCGCGCAAATACGACCATGCCTCTATTTTTTGGCACATTGCTGCCTGCTACTCGCCCGTTACCCTTATTGCATTTTTGCGCGGCGGCGAACTAGCCTGGGGCTGGGGCATTTTTGCCTTCTGCTGGCTATTTGCCACGGTGGGCACCATTAGATTGCTACACAAGGTAAAGGAACACAGCAACATCGAAACCATTTGCTACGTACTAATGGGGCTTACCATTGTTGCTGCTATTAAACCCTTTTACGATATTGTGGGCATAACCACCCTAATTTGGGTAATTTTAGAAGGCATTGCCTACCTTACCGGCGCAGTGCTGTACAGCATTACCAAAGTGAAGTACATGCACACCGTCTTTCACTTCTTCATTATGCTAGGCGACGCCTTCCACTTTGTAGCCGTAGGTCGGATTATTGAGCAGATGATAGGATAAAACAAAAGCCGATAATCTACAAAGACTATCGGCTGGTGTTGTATTATTACCTTATTAGTAACTACGATACAATAAAGTATCGTCAATCATAGCAATCATATTATAAGGAATATCAAGTTCCTTTGCAACGATAGGCCACATAGAAACGGCATCACAAATCTCATTGATGATACTATCTGCTTTTTTAATATGCATAGCCTCTGCCACAGCCAGCAAATCAGTTCTAGTAATATTATCCCATTTGTTATTGATAGACATCTGATGATGCGAGGTCCATTCGCCTTGCGGATTATATGCCCATGACATATCATATGCTGGTGATAGCATCCATGTACCAGTTCTATCCATTAAGAACGAAATATTCTTTGTATGATCGTCTTGATTACGAGCAATCACATTGAATACCATTCTTTTGAACATCTGCTCTGCTTGTCCGTATGGCAAACGAAGACGACGCATCACTTGAAAAGCTTGTTCATACGAGTAAGCATGCAGCATCTTGTAATCGTAGTGAGCGATTCCACATAGTGTCTGCATATGTATCTTCTCATTGCCTCCCTTGCGGTCAAATCGCTTTGTCATAAAGTGCGATCTACCATTCTCCTCCAGCAATCGGCACTCTGTCATCTCAATGCCAGCCTTTAACGCCATCTTGTAGTAAGCATATTCAATCTTACCATAATGCTGTGGATCGCCCAATACGGCATTTGTTACTCCATCTAATTTCAATAACCAATGGTCAAAACCTTCTGCTGCATCCAATTGCCCTGAACGAACTTCACCTGTAATATCATTATAAGCAATGACAGCTTTTGCTCTTTGTCCTCCTGCCGATGTACTCACTTTTATAATATTGATGAGCGCTTCTTTTGTATCTTCTTTTAGGTTTGTTTCCAAATTAGATTTGTCAGATAAAACCTCTGCAGCAACTTGAACCAAAGAACTTATTTCAATGACAGATGATTTATCTAAGTAATCATCCTTGGCTGGAATAAATTCCAATGCTCCCATTGATCGTTTACTTTGATAGCATAATCTTTCCACAGGATTGGCAAATGTACGTCCTAATGACACCAGCCATCTATCTAACAATGCTTTTCCGTATGCATCCGGTAATGCATCAGCCAAAAGCCCTGGTAATCCCATAAAGGTGTCTTTTGATAGGTCTCTGAATGAATGTGCTCGATTTTCGTTAATTGGCATCATTAATGGTGATAAGTCCCAACCTTTATTAACGAAAGATGGTTCATACTCAAAAGTTGCAGAAGCTGTATTTTCGTTCCATAGAACAGCACCTGCATATTCTCCCCATATATATACTTTTGCTAAATTTACCATTCAGATTCTGTTTTATCGTTATTATTTTTTATGGACGATGCGCGTTTACGCAACTTCTTATTCTCTAATTGCATTGCGTATGCTATAGGGCTTATCTCTGGTTCCTTCAAAAACTCGGCAAGCATATGCAATTCCCCTAAGGTTCTGAGTAAAGGTATTAGTGTTTTTAAAGAAACACTTTCTCCACGTTCCAAGGCAGCCACACTACTTATTGAAACTCCAGCCGCATTTGCTAAATCCTTTTGACTGGTATTCCGATTAAGCCGCTGCCGCCTAACAAACTCTCCTATCTTTTGGAGAATCATATTATCCGTAAGCGAATACAAATCCTTAATCATTGCTTTTTCAATTATTACAAAGCAAATATAGCAATAATCATTGGATTTACAATAGTTATTATAATTATTTTTATTCCTTAAGAGGGATTATTGAGCAAATGATTGGGTAAAAAATAGCCGATAGACTACAAAAGACCATCGGCTGCAACCCGCGATGCTGGTTGAAAAAAAGGGAGGGGGGGATGCTTTTGTACAGGCCTTGCGCTGCGCTTCGCTTGCTTAAGACCTGCCTATGATAAACACCCCCTACGCTGGAAAGTTAAGAGTTGGGGGTAGCGGTGATAAATTGGGTTACCAGCTGCATCACGGCTGGTTTGTTGGAGCGGAGGAAGTGTCCTTCTTCTTCTAACAAGTGCAGTTCGCTGTGAGCGTATTGCTGATGGAATTTCTCGCTGTATGAAAAAGGTACAATGGTATCTTTTTTGCCGTGGATGAGGCAAACAGGGCCTTGGTAAGCACAAGCCGTCTCATAAATGGGCAGCTTTTGGGCAATTTGAATAAATTCACGGCCCAATTTGTGGAACATCACATTCACGTATTCGGGAATATTTACGGGGTCGTATTTTTTACCCATACAAGTACCCGCAAGCGCATCGTCTTTCAACACTGCCGCAGGAGCCAATAACACCATACAAGAGGGCTGTTCACCCTTGAGCAATCTACCCGCCAACATACTGGCCACTACTCCACCTTGCGAGTGGGCCACAAAAACCACATCCGTTACATAAGGTAAAGTTCTTACGTAATCCAACACCGCTTTGGCATCGGATATTTCATTTTCTATGGTCATGTTGATAAACTCCCCTTGGCTTTTACCATGCGCATTGAAATCAAAACTGATGGATGCAATACCCACATCGGCCAACGCTTGCGCCAAATTGGGTATGGGATAAAACCGCTTGCTCGCCATAAAACCATGCATCAAAATGGCCATGCGGCATTTGTCGGTAGACGGATTAAAGCCTTTTGGCAAGGTAATGCAAGAGGAAATGCCACCTTGCTCGCCAAAAATTATGTATTTTTCTTTTTTGCCCCCAAACAGAGCCTTTAACTTGCTAAATAATGCCATGTTGTTATTTTTGATAATATTTTCTGTCTAATTTTCCGTTATAAGTACGCTCTATACGGTCTACAGCCTCGTAATAAGTAGGAATTTTGTACGATTCCAATTTGGACTTGATGTGCACCGCAATGGAACGTTTATCCAAATCAAAGCCATCGGCCAATACCAGCAACAATTTTAGCACCGTACCAATAACAGGGTGTTCGGCTTTGATACAAATGCAATCTTTCACAGCAGGGTGCGATATGGCAGCACTTTCTACCTCAACAGGATTCACTTTGTACCCCCCTACGTTGATTACGTCACCTTGACGACCAATTAGGTGAATCAATCCTTCCTCATCCACGTAACCCAAATCGGATAGGTAAATTTTGCCGTCCTTTAACACACTGGCTGTGGTTTGCTCATCGGCTACGTAACCACTCATAATGGTAGAGCCCGATACCACAATGCCGCCATCGGCCATCACCTCAACGGTAGAGTTTTTCATGGGGCGGCCAATGCAGCCTTCCATGTATTTGCCATCGTTGAAATTGTACGTACAAACGGCGCCAATTTCCGTACCGCCCAAGGTATTGTACAGGCGCGAATGCGGCAAAGCCTCGCTTAGCATTTGCATATCGTGCCCCGTAATGGGCGCAGCACCTGTTTCAATAAAGTCAATTTTATCGGCCAATTGACACAACCTTTCGTAAGAGAATTGCATAATCATGCGGATGCTGGCAGGTACCAAAAAGGTGGCAAATTTTTGGTAAGGCAAATCAAACACTTGGAAGAAAGCGTTGATGTCTTTTAGTCCGTCTAACACGCATACGGTTCCACCCACGGTTAGCACAGGGTGCATTTTAAACAAAGATGCAATGTGGCTTAGGGGGCCGCTAATGATAAACAGCAATTCGGGGGTAAACTGCAAATCGGCAATAAAATTATCGGTACAAGCGTCCAAGGCTGTTTCCGACAGCATCACGCCTTTCGCCTTGCCCGTAGTGCCCGTGGTATAGAGAATATCTACTATATCATCGGCAAAGGTACACGCTTCCACCTCGGCCTGCACTTGCTGAAAGTAAGCATCCGTTGCCCCTTGTTCCAAAGGAACGGCAATGGCACCAGCATGGTGCACGGCACAATAAGAAATAATAAAGTCAATGTTTTGCGAAGCCCTAAAAACGTAAGGTCTGTGAGGCTCTACACCCTGCGCTTTTAGCTTCTCGGCACGCAGTTGAATTTGCTCCCACAGCTGGGCATAGGTAATGGAATCGCCTGCACACTCTACCGCTACCTTATGGGGCATAGACAGGGCGTGTTGCGCTATGTAATTTTCTAAAGTCATGGTTATTTTTGTTCGATTTTTGATGCCACCATGTTCACAATAGCATCGATGGTTTTAAAGTTTTTAGGGGTAACATCGGTTGCATCCAAAGAGATGTTGTATTCTTTGGCCAACAACACAATGATGGTTGCAATGCCCAACGAGTCCAACTCGCTGAATAAAAAATCGGATTCAAAATCTACCGCGGGCAATGCATCGGTAAGTAAAGAGAGAATGTTTGCTTTCATATTTTTAGGGTTTAAATTCAAGGTTGTTTACCCATCCTTGGGCAGCCATTTGGGCGATGTTTCTTTTTTCATCATCGGGCATGGTCACCACTATTTGGGTAGATGGATGGCGCAAGGCTAACAGCAACGCACACTCGCCGTAACCGGTATCGGTATAGGCATACGTAGCCGCACCGTTTACAGGAAGAGCCTCTAATGCAGGTACTTGGCTTTTTAAGTTTTGTTTTACAGCATTTACCAAAAACGTGCCTTTGTATAGGTACCTGCCTATCACCAACTCTGTATCATTTTTTGGTACACCTTTTAGCAAGATCTTTAAAGTAATGGGATGCAGCCTTGGCTTGCCGTTTTTCTGGGTAAGCAGGCCAAACAGCCACGGGGGCAAGGTAAAAGACATCAACACCACCGACAGCATGCCCACAATAGTCACTTCGGCCAACGAACGCATGGCTGGGTGTTGGGCAAAAATAAGCGTACCTATGCTTACCAACATGATAAGGGCCGATTGCAAGATACTGCTTTTGTACGATGCCAAGACGGGTTTTCCGTGCGTGTACTCGTATTGGCAACCCTCGGTCATAAAGATGGTGTAATCGTCGCCTTGTCCAAAAATAAAGGTGGCCAATATCACATTGACAATGTTAAACTTGATACCTAACAGCGACATCAAGCCCAATATCCAAATCCAACTGACTACCATGGGAACAAAGGCAATAATAGCCAACTCGATGCGACCAAAAGAGAACCAAAGAAACAAGAACACAATGGTAGAACACACCAAACCGATGTAGTTGAAATTATCGGATAAATTATTAGACAAGGCACTGTTCATGCTAACCACATCAAAACTATTATCAAAATAGGTTTTGATGTTTTCAACCTGGTCCTTGTGCACCGTAAGGGTGTTTACAATGTACGATTTTTGGGTGCTGCCCACTTGGGCCACTTGTTGGCTCAATAATTTGTGGGTAAGCGGGGCAAAGAATGCCATATCTTGCGGGGTCAAACTGCCTGCCTTCTCTACCAAATATTGAAAAGGTGCAAAGGCTTTGGCAGAGAACCCTTGGCGTTGGGCGGCTGCCGTCAATTCAGTAGTGAATTGGGCACGGTGTTTGTTTACAAAAGCAAGCCATTGGTCCAATCTTTGCTGTTGCTCTTGCTTAGACACCAAGAAAGGTGCCACGCCTTTGTAATGGTTTATCAAACCGGCTGCCTGCAGGCTGTCCAATGTTTGAACCACAGCCGTGTTTTGCATCAGGGCTTCGTCGTAATTGGGGGCAGCTGTAAAAACGTACACTTGGCGGGTATCGTGGGTAGCTCCATCGGACAAAATTTGCTGAAAATACTGCATATCGCTGCGCATTTCATCGGTCATGTAGTTGATATTGGCTACATTGGAGTCAAATTCCGTATGGAAACTAAACAGCAGCAACACGGCAGTTAACGCCACTACACCAGTAGTAATCCACTTGTTTTTATCGGGCTCCATGCGGGCTATTTTATCAATTGCCTGCGAGCGTTTTTCAGTAATTTTACGCGAGGAAAGCAGGTGGGGCAAGTAAAAAATCACAAACAAAATGGTGCCCACCAAAAGCAACGAGGCAAACAAGCCCAAATCGCGCAACGCCACCGATTTAAGGGGTATCAGGGTCATAAAGGCACCCACGGTGGTGATGTTGCCTATAAGCAAGGGACGCAACAAATCTTTGAGGGTGGCTTTGATATTGGGCTGGTGCGCGTGGTGTACAATAAGGTGCAAGGGATAATTCACGGCAATGCCTACTATCACGCTGGAGATACCCAACACAATGATGGAAACCTTATCTACCAAGAGCGACATGCCTGCCAAAGCAAACAATCCACCCCACCCGATGCTTAAAAAGATAAGCAACAGGTTGCGCACGGAACCTATGGCATACACTATCAAAAGCGTTATGAGGATAACCGATATCATAACGGTGATAACGGTGTCTTGCTTGATTCTACTGGCATTGCCCATGGCTATTTCGGGGCCGCCAATGATGTGCAGGGGTACATCGGGATAATGCAGGCTCAGGCTATCGACCGCTTGGTGCAACACGGCCAACATTTGGGCATTTTGGTTGGTTTCGGTGTTGCCATAGGGCGAATCCATCATGGCAATGCATCGGCTCATATCGGGCGTAAAAATATACCCCTCGTACATTTCAAAGTTTACCTGCGGATTGAGGCGTTGCAACGGAGCAAACACAGGCGAGAATAGCCCCAATGGGTCGTGGGTAATGGTAGAAGTAGTGATGCCCATGGATGGGAACATCAACTTCTGTTTATTGAGTTGCATGCAATGATCCAAGTAACCCGGTTGCAACAGCAAAGAATCCATGCGGGCATAATCGGCCGTGGTTAAAAAATACGGCATGTTGCTGTACATAAATTGGGTCATTTCTTGCATGGTACGCATGTCGTATTGGGCCGTTATTTCGCCACAAAGCTGTGTAGAATCCAGCTGATTTACCGTTTCAAAAAAATATTCGGCTGCCTCAATGGTGCGGTCTTCATCGTTTGGATTGCTAAAAAGCATGTAGATGCGCTCGGCCCCCGATATGTTTTTAAATAGTTCCAAGGCTTCCTTGTCGCTGGTACCAAGGGGCAAAAAATCGTCTATGTTCTCGCTGTAATTCAGTTTTAAAATAAGCGATACAAACAGCAAGATAAAACAGGTTAAGCTAAGCCAAAGCAACTTGCGACGCTTGGCCAATGCCGTATAGGTATTTACTACAAAACTCATTAGGCCTTGAAAATCAATTTACTATCAATACAATGGGCATAAATTCCCAAGAAAATACGACGCAACAGGGCTACATCTTTTTGGGGTGCATGGGCATCTATATGTGCCATGTGTGCTTCAAATTTTTCTTTTTGCGCTGCGGTATAGTGTTGAGCATAGGTATCGGTTCCGCTCAATAAATCGTGCGCTATGTAATTATTGGCGTACAGCACATAGGCAGAGCAAATGCGTTGGTCCATGATTTCGGCTACTTTGCGGTTGAAATCATTGGTTGAGTACGCGGCGTAAGGCAACAAATCGCCCGCAGTAATGGGTGGGCACAGCGCAATGTGCACCTTGCCCTTGGGTTGCATAATGCCGGTGAGGATGCTGTTTAGGTCTTCGCCTTTTTGTTTTACATACGTACCATGTTGCTGGGTAGCATACAGTTCCCATGTTTTCAATACATCACAAGGTTCCCATTCATACGAGATGGCAACGGGTAAAATTTGCAATTCGGCTATGGATTGTACTTGGTTGCCGCGGCTACTCATGCGAAACATGTTGATGATGCCTTGGTCTGTGCGGTCTATGCCGTCTTTGGTGCGACCGTTGCGTTGGGCTATCCACACCGATTCTTTTTTTTCCAATAAGGTGGTGCGGATATACTCAGACAGGTGTTTGGAAGCCCGATAAAACTCCCTTAGCCCACCTCCAGGGCGTTCCACCTTAAACATTTTATTGGATTTGCCAATGTCAATTACCACGGGATGTTGCATCAGGTTGGCCCCAAAGGTAATCTCGGTGGTTTTTAGTTGATTCTTGATAAACACCGATTGCAACAAGGCAGCATCCAGCATGATATCGCGGTGGTTTGAAACATACAGGTAACTTTGGGCAGGGTCAACATGCTCCAAACCACTATAGGTAAAGTCATCCATGGTTTTTTGGACGATGCTTAGGGTGGCTGGATACATCACATGGTGCTGAAAATGGTGGATGCAATCAATGGAAGCCACCTGCTGCTTTACCTCTTCCACATCCCTATTGGGAAAAACAAATTGGGAAAGTGTTGAGAAGATAGGGTCTTTTACAATGCGCAACATGGCATCGTTTATTTCACTATCGTAATAAGGGCGGATATCATCAAAACGTTCACTCATGGCTATTTATTTTATTCAACACATAATTTTGTCCCAACAAGGCTTCGCTGGTTTGAATGGCAGTAAGCATCACCCCGCAAAAGCCGTGTCCACCACAGTTTTGGCCCGTCAGAAACAAATTGGGCACTTTGGTAAAGATGGGAATCTGCGATAACACGATGTTGTTGGCATCCTTGCAAAAACCGTACATCGACCCCTCTTTGGTACCGTAATAATCGCGAATGGTAAGGGGCGATGCGGTATTGATGGCCTCTATGCAATCCCTAAAGTTTGGATAAATTTCGGTCAATTTTTGGATCAATTTTTCGGCACATGCTTCTTTCCACTGCTGGTAATCGGCAGGTCTGTGGCCCAAGGTGGTATGCTCCCACTGTTTCACCTCGTTCCAGGACATGGGGGCGGTTACTATCAGTTTGTTAGCAAATGCGCCTTGCTCCTTTTCGGGAGGCGTAATATACAAAAAGCCCAAGGGCCAATGAAAAGTTTCGTCGCCAAAACGCCATATATCCTCGTAATTGTTCATGTAGTAAGAGGAATGGTTGATATACGGGAAGGTATCTTTTTTGAACTTGATGTTTAAAAGAAAGGCCGACCCTGTATTGGGTATGGAATCTAACCGGTTGCGAAAGGCTTTGGGCAACAAGGTGACATCGTCTAAAAGGGTTAAAAAGGTGCAAGGATGGATGGCACAAATGTAATAATCGGCCGTATAAACCTTGCCTTTTTGGGTAATCACGCTGGTAATGGTTTTATCGGCACTCATTACCTTGGCTACCCCATCGGATACCCTTACCTCGCCCCCGTTTTGCAAAATAACCTCTTTCAGAGCTTCGGCAAACAAATAGCTTCCGCCAGCCAAGCGAGTGGGTCCGTTGATGTACAACACCGAAATAAGGGCGTGGATGTACGTAGGGGTTACGTTTTCTACCCCTCCGTAGAAAGGATTGAGGTAAGCCAATACGTTTCTCAATTTTTCATCGGATATGTATTGGGCTATAAAGTGATTAACGGGGCTCATGGCCTCGTTTGAATACGTGGGAAGAAACGCGCCTTCTTTTGTGGAACGCAGGTAAAACAAATCAAATTCACCTACTATGCGATAAATGGCTTCTACATAGGCTGTTAGATGGTCTTTTTGGTGAGGAAATTGCGCTGCTAAGGCTGCTACAAAGTTTTCTTTGCCTTTGGCCGTGTGGTAATAGGTTTTATCCGATGCAAAATAAATGCTATCTACCACCTGTGCATCTACCTCTTGGTGGCACACCTTATCTAAAATACCCAAGTATTGGCACACCTTATAGGCATTGCCGCTTGGGTTCATACCGCCCAAGATGTGCATGCCGGTATCAAACACCTCGCCAAAACGGGTAAAACTTTGCAAGCCTCCACCAACGGTGGTATTTTTCTCTATCACCGTTACCTTGACTCCTTCTTTGGCCAATATCGCTCCGGTAAAAAGGCCACCCAAGCCACCTCCTATGATTACTGCGCTTTTACTCATATTAGGCTTCTAAATCGTCTATTTGTTTTAAAATTTTATTCGCAGGAACCAACTCGCTACACGTAACAATGGTACCCACTATTACCCCCAACATGCCGTGTGAATTGACATTTTGGCCCGCCAAATAAAGGTTTGGGATGCGAGTAACATAAGGCACCCGTCCGCTGGGACCCAAATGAATATCTTTGGCCACCCCATACATAGAGCCATCCTCGGTTCCGGTATAATCCAAATACGTTAAGGGCGTAGAGGTATAATAATGCTCAATGGATTGGATAAAACCAGGCTGGTGCTTTTCTACTTCGGCCAGCAAACGCTCGGCTCGTTGTTTTTTGAACGCCTCATAATCGGCACCACGGCGACCAATGCCTGTACCTTTCCATTGGGCTACCTCCTCCATGTTCATATAAGCCAACACTACCCCACTTTGCGCCCATTGGGCATTTGCCTTATGGCACATGTGCATGTATAAAAAGGATTTGGGCCACTCTTGTGGGGCATAGTGCTCGCCATTCCACACCGTATTACCACTATAGGCATAGTAATTGGTATTCATGTAGGGCACGGTATTTTCTTTAAAATGCACATACACGGCAAATACCGCAGCGGTTTGTGGAATTTGGTGAATGCGGGTTCTAAAAGCAGGACGAATCAACTTGGTGTCCAACATTTCCAACAACCTATTGGGGTGAACCGTGCTAATCACATAATCGGCCGAAAACAACTCTTGCGTATCGGTCTCCACGGCTGTGGCCTTGGTATCATCGCAATGCACCTTTATCGCTTTCTTTTTGGTTAAGATTTGCCCTCCCATTTTTTCAATGCTACGGGCCAATGATTGGGCAATGGCATCGCTACCACCGGCTATGCGGAAGGAACTTTGGTTGTAAAAGTCCATGATAAAAGCATGCAGTGAGAAGGGAGTTTTGTCTTTTTCGGCCGCATAAAGCGGCAAATCGCCCACCAATACGTTTTTCAGCATTTCATCGGTAAAAATAGCATCCAGCACCTCGTTGATAGCACGCAATTGATAAGTGGTATTGGCAGCCAAATCGCGGGTAGCCGACGTAAGCGAATCTATGGTAGAGGCTTGGGAAATTTGCTCGATGATTTCAATGTATCGATGCAGTGGGTCTATTTGGTGTGGGAAATAACTACCCATGCGCTCTACAAAAGCTTCTTTTCCATTGGGTATGCGAAAATTTTGTCCTTGCAAAGCAATGGTATTGTAGCCATCGGTATCTAAAGGACTTAAGGGAAGGTTTTCTAACCCAAAATAGCGCAACATGCGGTGCATGGTTTGTCCCGGCATGGCAGAACCAATAAAGTGCATACCCGTTTCAAACTTCACTCCCCTGCGCACAAAACATTGCAGGCATCCACCTATCTGAATGCCTTGTTCCAAGATGGTTACATCAAAGCCGTTTTTTTGCAAGATGTAGCCACAGGTTAGTCCACCTAAACCAGATCCTATGATGATTACCTTAGACATGTTGCTCTATCCGATTGGCTATTTGTTCCAGACGTTTGATATAATATTGGCGCATGTGCGATGCTTGTTTAAAATACGTTTTTCCGTATTGTTTTAACGTATCGGGTGCAATGCGTTGGTCTATTTCTAAGTGCATGGGCCATTTTCGCAATAAAAACTTATGCTTGGGCAAGGCACGGCCCGAACCATACAATACCAAAGGCACAATGTCTATGTTCAACTGGTCTGCCAAGTAAAAAGCCCCTTGATGGAAACGGCCTATGTTGCCATCCAAAGAGCGGGTTCCTTCGGGATAAATGGCCACCGAATACCCTTTTTCTACCAACACTTTTAATTGGGGCAATATTTTTTCCATGCCTTCCGATGCGGGCAAGAAATCGGCATTGCGAATGGCATAGCGGTACAAGGGATTGTTCCACACCCATTGAGCGGTTAAAATCACCATTTTTTGGTGCACCGCCAACAAAGAAACCAAATCCAAGTGCGACTGGTGGTTGCAAATAATAACGGCGGGTTTTGAAAAATCTTCGCCGTTTGGATTGCTTTCCGAATAGGTAACACCGGGTATTCTTTTGCGGGCAAATTTGGTAACCACATTGAATATACGATGCAGGTTCTCTTTCTTTTTCTCGGTAATGCCCCCTATTTTTAAGTACAAATGAATAAGCGGGGTAAGCACAAACAGCGTAGCAAACACAAACACCAACAGCAAGTACACGGTTTTTACTACGGCATAGGTTTTGCGCAAAATAGCAAGCGGCAAGGCATACACCAGTGCCAACACGCAAAGAATGGTGTTCAGCACCGAAATACGGGTAAAATCTTTGCCGGGTCTAAAATGCGATACCCTTTCCTCGCGTGAAGGGTAAAACACATTCACGGGTTGGTTTACTATTTTTACGCCATGCCACGAGGCAAAAACCAATAGTTCCAATTCGGCCTCGTAACGGGAGGTAAGCAACGATAAACCGTACAGTTTTTTTAAAGGATAGAGCCGATAACCCGTTTGGGTATCCTTGAGGTATTGTCCCGTTTGAACGGCAAACCAAAAGTTACTAAACGCATTGGCAAACTTGCTTCCTGCGCTGCGCTCCATGGTTTCTAAGTTTTTGCGCTCGCCCACTACTATGGCTCCGGGGTGCTTTTGGTTAGCTGCCAATAGCAAGGGGATGTCTTCAGGGTAATGTTGCGCATCGCCATCCAAGGTAATGGCATAAGCAAACCCTTGCTTTAGGGCGTATTGGAAGCCTTTTTTAAGGGCTGTGCCTTTGCCTGCGTTTTTGGGCAGGTTCACCACTACGGGTTTATTTTCCAACGCATCCAATCGTTGAAGCGTATCATCGGTACAGCCATCGCACACCACTATTACATCGGCACATTGCTCCAAGGCGCGCTTTACCACATGGGCGATGGTTCCTGCGTTGTTGTACGTAGGAATGATAACACAAATGCCTCTATCTTTTAATGTTTGCTGTTGTGGGGTCATAGATTAGGCGCTTTTGGTACAAATGAGCGATAATTTGGCGTAGGTAATGGGGGGTGTTTCGTTCCCTTCGGGCCCTTCGACAAGCTCAGGGACCGAAGGGAACGAAGAAGCCGCACAAGAGGTTACTTCCACTTGCACCTTTACCATGCCCTCTTCTTGGGTCATCTTGTGAAAGGTATAGGTTACGGCAGAAACCTCATCGGGCGTAATGATGTTTAAAAATTTGATGTTCTTTACGCACTGCAACTGCACAGGCGTTTGCACCACATGCTCCAGCAACTCTACGGCTATTTGCATGATGCAAACCCCGGGCGTAATGGGTTCGCCGGGAAAATGCGCTTGGTAAATAACATGGTTAGCGTTTAGGCTGATGTCAAACTGATGTCCGCTATCTACAGCCTTTTCTGCCAAAATACGGTATAAACTATCTTGTAATCTCATAAAAGTCGATAAAGTCGCTTCGCGACGTTAAATTGTTTAATCGCCTAATCGCAATAAAAAACGATTCATCGATTAAACGATTCATCATGAGGGCGCAGCCCGAATAAAATCAAAAGTCGACGGGTTGGTTTACTTGGATGTTTTTAAATGCTATGCTGGTATAATCGCCCGACACCTCGTAAAACTCCACTTTAGATACCATTTTTAAATCTGCTGGGATGTACAACACCAACTTTTGCCACATCTGCTTCAAATCAGCACGCAAGGGAATAAGGGTCACCTGCCACTGGCCATCTACCTGTTGCAGCTCGGTTTTAAAAGACTTGGTATCGGCCAAACTATTGCCAACCAAGTTGCCTTCCATCATTTTGGCAATGTGCTTAAAGCGGCGGTCCTTTTTGCTATCAATCACTTTGCTTTCTGCCTCGCTTTTTAAGCATACTTGGTTGCCATTCATGGTAAACACAAAAGCCGATGGGCTGGTATATTCCCACCTTAACTTATCCGATGCTTGGTACTGCATTTTACCCGTAGAAACCAACGCATCGTCTAAAATGCTGATGTGTTTTTCTTGCGTAAAATCGCACGCCAAACTGTGCACTTGCAAACTGGCTTGTTTTATTTTTTCTAAAATTTCAGCATCTGTCTGCGCATGGCTTAGGGCAAACCCCATCAGGCACCACAGCAAAAAAATACAACGTTTCATTATTTTGCAATCAAATAACAACCTAACATAATAAAGAGTACCCCTAACCATTTTACCCAATCCACGGTTTCGTGAAAAAAGACAATGGCAGCTATCATGCCAAACACATAGCTTAATGACACCAAGGGGTAAGCCATGCTAAAGGGATAATGCTTGATAATATAAAACCAAAGGATGCTGCCTGCCCCGTAGCAAAGTCCTGCACAGGCAAACTGCCAATTGGCAAAAAAGGAAGCAAAAAATTCCTTTGAAAAGGCAAAAGGAAGCATGCGTGCCAACCCAAATTTGAGAAACACCTGTCCTCCTGCTAACAGCAAGCTTTGTACTATCGCTAATAAAAACAGTGGCATACCTTATTTTCTTACTAATACAACGGCTTTGGCGTACAAATCAGCAGGGATGGGCTCGCCGCACCTTTGGGCTATTTGCGAAAAATCGGGGGTAGACTCGTCAAAACAACCTACCAATACCGATTGCACCTTGCCGGTTTGAATCAAGCGTTCGGCATCGCGCATGGCCCATTTGAAAGAATCGTCGCCGTGCGAATAGGTAGAGTTATACCCATAACACTTGGTACGAATCGCAATGGCCGAACTAAGCGTATTGTGCGTACTTTGCATAAACAAAGTAGGTTTCAAGGTTTCTTCGTCTAACTGGTTGATATCGTCCAAAAACTGCAAACTGGTTTCCAACATGCCGCGCGAAGTGGCCGTAATAATGGCATCGGGACAAGCCAAATTGGCCTTTTGCAACGCACGCAACGACACCAAATGAGCCGCTTTCATGAGTTTACCCATGCGTCTTGATTCCATGGGCGACACAAACTCCTTAAGTTGCTTTAATTCTTCGGCATCTTGCAAGGTTTCATCGGCTACTACACTATAAGCATACTCTTCTGATTGGGCAGCAAATGTAGCAGGTTCCGTAAGGCTAATCACCATGGAAGAGTCATTACCGCCAAAACCAAAGGAATTGCAAATAACGTGTTGCAAGGCGATATTTTCAGCCCCTAAGGTAGGCACTACACCGCCGTCTATGGGGTTTTTCCAGCCTAAATTACCAGGCACAAACTGGTTTTGCATGGCCAAGATGCATATAACCGTTTCAATGGAACCCGATGCCGAGGTGGTATGTCCTGTAAACGATTTGGTACTGGATACCAAGGGCATGTTGTCGCCAAAAATACGTTTCAACGATTGACTTTCCGAAATGTCGTTATTGGGTGTTCCGGTGCCGTGGGCATTTACATACTGTATGGCATTAGGAGCAAGGCCCGCCATTTCCAAGGCATCTTTCATGGCCAAATAAGCCCCCTCGCCATTATCCGACGAAGCTGTTTGGTGGAAAGCGTCGCAACGGTTTCCGTAGCCCGACACATAAGCCAATGCATTTTCGGCATTTTTTTGCAACACCACAAAAGCAGCCCCCTCGCCTAAGTTAAGCCCCGCACGGGTATCGTCAAAAGGACGGCATCTTTCCTTGTCCAATATCATCAAGGTGTGAAAGCCGTTTAAGTGGAACTTGCTTAGGGCTTCGGACCCGCCGGCAATCACCACATCTACCTCGTCTCTCTTCAGCATTTCCGATCCCAAGATAATGGCGTTCAGAGCTGAAGAACAAGCGGTAGAAATGGTACAGGTTTCTGCCCCATCTAAGCCCACCAATTGGGCCATTTCATCGGTACTTTTGCCGCATTCATTGCTTTTGGGAAGATACAGCAATGAATCGTCTTGTTTCATCTGTTGGTAATAATTCTCGGTTAAGTCCATGCCGCCCACGGTGGTACCCGATATTAGGGCTACCCGCTTTTGCTTCAAGCTTTCTACCGTAAGGCCAGCTTGCTGCAGCGCCTCACCTATGGCAATGGCACCCATCAAGGACGTACGGCTCATAGGCGTAGCATCCTCAATGCCAAGCATTTGCTTCATTTCATCGTTGGAAAGTTTAACCTCACCTACGGGTAAATAAGCATGTTTAGACTGTAGGTATTGCATTTGTCCAATGCCCGATTCGCCCTTTTTAAGCGCATCCAACACGGCATTTGCATCCTTACCAATGGAGCATATAATGCCCATTCCGGTTACCGATATGAAACTTTTCATTTTTTATTTTGTTCGATTTTTTACAACGTAATCTGCAATGGTATTGATGCTGGTAAAAATTTCTTTTGCTTCGGCAGGGCTACCCAATTTAATGCCATAGTATTTGTCCAAAATAACAATCAACTCAAGGGCATCAATGGAGTCAAGACCCAAACCATCACCAAAAAGAGGTGCATCGTTTTCAATATCATCGGGAGTAATTTCTTCCAAATTAAGGGTTTCAATAATTTGTTCTTTTAAAGTCAATACTAATTGTTCCATACTGTTTTATTCTATTGTTAATAACTTAATATTTGCTTCAAATAGGTTGGCATCACTGCAATCTACCCACCCCGTAATCATTTCTTTTACAGGCGATAAGGCAAAAGTACTTTCCACTATGGTGTGCATCAGTGACGCATCGTTTTCGGGTAAAATATACAGCGATGTTTCGCCTTTTATACCGTGACGAATGGCTATTTCGCCCGTGGTAATATTGGGCAAGGTATACAAAAAAACCGAAGGGCTGGGATAAAACTCGTCTGCCTTTTGGATGGTAGCCAAGTGCTTTTTATCGGCCACTACAGAAGACGAATGGTTAAACAACACCACAGCACGTTGGTTAGCATCGCAGGTGGAAGGTCTGTCTTTGCACACCAATTCGGCCGCTAAAAAAGCTACCTTGCACAGCACGTCCATTTTGTGGAATTTGGGGTAATCGCCCACGTGTGTTTTGTATATTTCGGTCAATAAGGATTTGCCATTGGTTTGCACCGCTTGCGCTACGCCGTCTATGGCATAACCTTGGGGCGTAATGGTTACCTGGCGCACGGTTTTGATTTTTTTAGGCTGGTAAACCGGTGCGGTAAAATCTTCCTTTTGGGCATACAGCACCACCCCGTTGCAACCCCCAAAACCCGATATCATTTTCACAAAATTGGATTTAGTGGTAGGGACAGCCTCACTGCTAATGGTAACCTTGCCGCTTACGCCTATTTCGATAAAGCCTTTTACGGGCAATACCGCGCCATCGGACACCGATTCCATGGAAACGATGGTTTCCACCACCCCTGCTGCGCCCAACGTATGGCCGTAATAACCTTTCACAGCCGATACAGGCACGGCCGAAAGACCTGCTCTTTCAATGGCTTTAGACTCCATTTGGTCGTTAAACATGGTAGCCGTACCGTGCACACTTAACAGCGCCAAGGATGCAGGCGTAGCATAGACCTGAATACCTTGTAGCAAGGCATACGCCCCCTCGCCCACAGGCGATGGCGCACTTACGTGGTAAGCATCGTTGTTAAGCGCACCCGCTACCATTTTCCAAGCAGCATGGGGGGCTTGGTCTTTGCCAAACACCATGGTAGCCGCCGCCTCGCCTAAATTCAAGCCCAAACGTTCTATATCAAACGGCCTACAAGCATAGGGAGAAAGCGATTTAAAAGACATAAAGCCAGATACCACAAAGGGATTTTGCACATCGGCACCACATACCACCACCGTATCGTAACTGCCGTGGGTAATCAACCTATCGGCCAACACCTGTGCCGCTACCCCCGAGATACACGCATTGCACACCACAATGGGTTGCGTGGTAAAGCCCAAATGGCGGGCTATTTTAAGGGCCGAGGTGGCAGGGCTGCTATAGCTATTGTCTGCATGAGCATCCATAGACAGATTTTCTACATTGGCTTTGGTAGTGCTTATTACCAAGGCAGTGCGGTTGCCATGCAGGTTTACATCGGTGTGCAACAAGGCTTCCTTTATGGAGGCAATCACCAACGATTCATAGCGGGTAAAACCCGGTACCAAAAACCTGTCCTCTTGTTCCTTAGAAAACAGCGATGCAGTAAAGGCATGTGGAATGCCCTTCCATACTTCTTGGCAAAAAAGAGCCGATTTACCGGCCTTAACGGCTTGGTAGTTTTCTTGGGTAGTAAACCCAAGCGGAGAAATTATATTTGTGGCAAGAACCTGAATCATACTACATGTAGCGCATTTACGTACCCCTTATACCGTTTCAACCGATAATTTTACTTCGGCTGTAACAAACACTTTATCGCCACTTACAATAGTAGCATTGGCCAGTGTCATGCCAAAAATATCTTGTATAATGTCCACTTTGGTGTGAATAACGGTTCCTACGGCAGGCAGTTCGTGTATCATGTAATTACGAATAGCCCCGATGAAACCTATTTGCACCTCGTTGTGCAACACGTATTTGTTGTAGAAACCTACGCGGGCGGCACAGGTTTGGGCAATATTTTCCATCATGCCCGATGCCGAAAAGTACCCGTTGTCTACAAAAATATTGCTATCGGAAACCGTGGTTTCCGTAGTAGATGCATCTGCCGAAAAAGCAATCAATTTGTCTATCATAACAAAAGGCTCTTGCTGTGGCAGAATGGTATGTACATCAATTGAACGAAGAAAATCTTCAGAAAATTGTATCGAACCCATCAATTCCAAAAATCATAGAAATTATACCATTGCGTAGGATATTGTTTCAATTGGCGCTCTAACTCGGCGGTATAGGCAGCTATCAATTGCTGCATTTGTACTTTGCGAGGCTGGCTTTTATCGTATACCAAAGGTGTAACGTAAATGGTATACTGGGTAAGCCCCGTTTTCATAACATTTACAGCCAATACGTTTAGGCTACGCATGGTGGCCACACTAAATGGACCTTGTGGAAACTTGGCTTTTGCCCCCATAAAAAGGGCTTCTACCACCTTGGTTTGTCCCATGCAACGGTCGGTAGGGAAACTTATTATATCGCCCTTGCAAATGGCTTGGTCTATTTCAAAAAGGTGGCTCATGTCTTCTTTCAACGTAATCATGCTTACATTGGTTTTAGAAAACATGTTGTTTCGGTTTTGCATAACCGATGCTTTTTCAAAAGCATACACCACTGCTTGGATGGTTTTCTTATCCGAACCTAAGGTATAGCCCGCAATCTCGTAATTGCCAATGTGCGAACTTAAATGCAAAAAACCTTCTTCTCCATTGGCCAAAGCATTGAAATGCTCCAAACCCTCTACCTTTACATCAAAGGTTTTACCGGCATACATGGCAAATTTATCAATCACCACTTGCGCAAATTTACAGTGATTTACGTAGGTGGTCCACATGGCCTTGCATCGGCCATACTGATGCCTGTCTCTAAAATAACGGTACGCTGTTTTTCGGCTTTCATTTAAAACCAAACAGACAGGCACTACAAAGATAGCAGCAAAACCATACAGCAACCTTACATCTATATAGCGCAAGGTTGTCACCAAATAACGGTGCATTTTGCTACCTCCATACGTGGTACCTGCCCAAGCTTTATCGGCCATATATTAGCTTATTTTGCTTTCTATGTAACCGCAGAATTTGGTAAACGTATCTACGCCAGCCATCTCGTCTGCATTGATTTTAAAGCCAAAGTTCTTTTCTACAATCACCACAATATCCAAGAAGTCAAGGCTGTCAATGTCCATGTCTTCTTTCAATTTGGCTTCGGGAAAAATTTTGTTTTCGTCTACTTCCAATTCGTCAATAAGAAAAGCTTTTACTTTTTCTTCAATTTCTGCTCTATTCATAATTCAAAGTGTTATTTGTTAAGGATTTATTTTTTTTATCACAAGGGCACTGTTGGTTCCTCCAAAACCAAACGAATTGCTTAACACGGTATTTAGCTCTACGTCTACAGTTTTGTTGGGGATATTGAGTTTTTTAGAATACTCGTCGGGGGTCTCAAAATTGATATTGGGCGCCACAAAATTGTTTTGCATCATGATAAGGGAATAGACAATTTCGCTGGCACCTGCCATCCAACATTCGTGGCCCGTCATACTTTTGGTACTAGTTACCAAAGTATGGTGCTCGCCAAACAGTTTATCAATGGCTATGGCCTCAAACACATCGCCTTGCTTGGTACTGGTAGCATGGGCATTGATATAATCGATGTCTTTGGGCTCTACTTGGGCATCTTTTAGGGCTCTTTGCATGGCTCTTAAGCAACCCTCGTCGCTGGGCTGGCTAATTACGGCCGTTCCGTTTGACGAGAAACCATACCCTACCACCTCGGCCAAGATGTTGGCACCGCGGGCCACAGCGTGGTCGTAATCTTCTAACACCAAAGCGGCTGCACCCCCACTGGGCACCAAACCGTCGCGGTTGCTATCAAAAGGCCTACTGGCTTGGGCTGGGTTTGCGGTATTTCTTGAAAAAGCACCCAACGCATCAAAGGTTACCATGGAATAATGGTTGGTTTCTTGCGCACCTCCGCATAGCACCAAATCTTGTTGGCCGCTTTTAATCATCATGTACGCCAAACCAATGGAGTGGCTACCGCTGGCACAAGCCGCACTTACCGTAAAATTCACCCCTTTTAATTTAAAAATGGTGCTCAAATTCATGGTAACGGTAGAGTTCATGGCTTGGAAGATAAAAGATTGACCCAATAATTCGGTATCGTTCTTTTCTTCCATGGTTTTATGCGCCTCAATAACGGGTTTAGCCGATGAGTCGTTGCCAAAAATACAGCCTATCTCGTTTTGTTCCAAATAATCTGCATCGATATGGGCCATCTCAAAGGCTTGCGAACTGGCCATAAAAGCGTATTCGGCCTCTTCCGACATGCCACGACGCATGTGACGGTCTATTTTCCCTTTCAAAACAGGGGTTTGCACAATGCCTGTTAAAGGCGAACGGTATCCGTATTTGGTTCTTTCTGGGTCTATGCCAATGCCCGATTTGCCGGCATACAAAGATGCTTTTACCTCCTCTACCGAGGTACCTAAGCAAGACCAAATACCCATTCCTGTAATAACAACACGCCTCATAGTTTCTTGTTTTATTGGTTAATAAAGACCTCCGTTTATACTAATCACTTCGCCGGTAATGTAGCTGGCTTCATCGGAACACAAAAAGGCCACCAAAGAAGCCACTTCTTCTGGTTTGCCAAATCGTTTCATGGGAACCAATTGTTTCAATTCTTCTTGGGGAAGGTCTTTGGTCATATCGGTTTCAATAAAACCTGGGGCAACGGCATTTACGGTTACGTTGCGCACAGCAGCTTCTTGAGCAAGCGCACGGGTGGCTCCTATCAAAGCGGCTTTAGCGGCACAATAATTGGTTTGACCCGCCATGCCTTTTAAACCCGACAAGGAGGTCATATTGATGATGCGACCGCCGTGTTTGCGCATCATCATTTTGGGCAACAACTGGCGAGTCACGTAGAAAAATCCGTTTAACGAAGTATCAATCACAGCATTCCAATCTTCTTCGGGCATCATAAACATCACATTATCGCGGCGGATGCCTGCATTGTTCACCAAGTAAGCAATGTAATCATCTGGGTGTTCTTGTTCCCATTGATTCAACGCTGCCATTACCTCATCTTTATTGGCTACATTAAACTGAATAAGCGCCGCACTGCCCCCTTCGCTTTGGATGGCATCACGCACTTCTTCTGCAGCCTGTTGATTGGACTGATAGTTGATAAGTACCGGTATTCCCATTTTGGCTAACTTGCAACAAATAGCGCGGCCTAAACCTCTGGAACCTCCGGTAACAAGTGCATATTTCATAAAAATTCAGGCTAAAAAAAATATAGGTACAATTTCTACAAAGATAGCGTATTTTTCGGTAGATACAAAAAAAACAATCGGTCACTTCAGCTGTAGACAAGCTTAGGGATTGAGTATGAAGAAAAAAAACCAATCGGTCCCTTATTCGCTTCGCTCATGATTTTTGGCATCGGTTCGGCATAATCCAAACAGTTTTTCTTCTGCACTCACCTCGCACAAAAATTCGACAAACTCAGGGACCGATTAGGACAAGCTCAGGGACCGCGTAAACCGACTCAAGCAACAACAACAAATCCACCGCATGGTGGATTTTATAATCGTATGTTAGGAAAACAAATAAACATTACTTATCTCCATAATGTCCATAAACTGAAACAACTACTACTGTTACAATATCGTCGTTTACAGAATAAATAATTCTAGAACCTTTATCTATTCGTCTACTCCAGTAGCCAGATAAATTGCCTTTAAGTGCCTCTACCTGTCCTGTCCCTGTATAAGGGTGCTCTTCTAACTCTTCAAACAGCTTGATAATTTTCTGCAAGGTTTTCTTCTGACCCGATTTCTTCCATTTTAGCAGATGTTCTTCTGCCAATTCAGTCAACACTAATTTATATTTCATTCGCCCAACAAATCTTTTAAATGGTCAATAGAATATACCTTAGTTTTTCCTTCTTCTACCATAAAGATACCGCGTTCTACTTCTTCTAGATTCTCGTAATTAGAAAACCATTTGTCGCTAGAGGGCGAAGGATTTTCATTTACCTCGATATTGATATTATTTGCCTTGTTAATTAAGATTTGCTCAATATACGCCTTTAAACTTTTGCCGCTTGCTACCGCCATTAACGACAATCTTTGCAATGTTTCTACCGGCAGATCTATATTCTTTCTTTTAATTGCTACTGTTTCCATAATACACTGTTTTTCTTTTGCAAATATATATAATATATTTTATATACACTTTATATTTTCTGCAAAATTCCAATCAAATTATTCTTTATCGTCCTAACGATACGATTAGTCTGGAAGTGCGTTTGGAGAATGAGACGGTGTGCTTAACTCTGGCAAAAAAATCATAAGTTTCAAGAAACAAATAACAGGGCTACCTGGCGTGGGTTAAGGTAGCCCTGTTACTCTGTACAGATAAGCACCAGTAGTGACGATCGTTGCCTTTTTAAAACTGAAAACTTTTCTTTCAATGCCACGATATCGCATGCATACATTTCAATAAATTGTTTATTTTTGCAGTAAACAACTTATCTTCTACTCATGAAAAAACTAACGTTACTTTTTTGCTTTGTTGCGATTTTAACATCGTGCGAAAACAACCCATCGCTAAAAAACACAGCGTATATACCGCCTGCACCCGACTACAGCCAAGAGAACATGTGGTTCACTATTTTGGACAATGACCAAAGCGGTGTGGACGTATTTTACATTCCGTCTACTTGGGAGTTTGATTGGTTTACAAAGGATAGCGTGGTGTGCCATTATGCCGACATCAGCAACCTACAGCACCTGGATAACATGAGCATTGAGATGCGAAAAGTAGCGGATTACATGGCCGATGGCAACCGTTTCTACTCTCCTTTTTATCGACACATTACACTCGATACGTGGGCTACCTTGAACGAAGATACCATCCAAGCGCGATACAACAAGGTATCGTTTAATGATGTTCAACAGGCGTTTAATTACTTCCTGAATAAGTTTAACCAGCAACGTCCTTTTATTTTGGCCGGCTTTAGCCAAGGGGGCAAATCGGTGGTAGAGTTGATGAAAACCATGCCCGATGAGGCTAAAAACAGAATGGTAGCGGCGTATGTGTTGGGTTATAAGGTTACGGCCAATGACATTGCCGCAGCGCCCTGGATTCGTGCTGCTAAAGACTCTATCGACACGGGCGTAACCATTTGCTACAACTCGGTATCGGATGTAAAATACACAAAAGACATACTTTGCAAGAATAATGTTATGTGCATTAACCCAGTTAATTGGCGTACCGATGGCACTCCCGCTACCCTACAAGACACCATTACCGTTACGTTAGATACGCAGTACAAGGTTTTGGTTCTAGAAGGTTTTGACGGTAGTTATCTGCCTAATATCTTAGACATTATAAACGTGGGCGATTATCACGGTATTGAGCCTTGGGTTTACAGCGAGTGCTTGCGTAAAAATATAAAACAAAGAATTGCAGCGTTTGGGAGATAGCCACCGAGTATATAAAAAAATCGGTCCCTTATTCGCTTCGCTCAGGGACCGATTGGTTTTTAGTAGAATAAACCGAAGTTTACTTCACTTCCCAAGTATCGTTAGTAAGAAGCAACTCTTGGAAGTTGTGGTATTTGGCTTTTTCGCTAACTTCGGCAATTTGACCGTGCACTGCGTCGTTGTAGGTAGGCGCTTCTACGTCGCGGATAACACCCAATGCAATGGGGAAATCAGGACCTTCCATCAACGCTAATTTTAGTTGCAAGGTATTGTCTTCGCAGTGCGCATCGTGTACCAAAATGTCTTTTTCGGTAATGCCGTTTTCGCCCAATTTAACTACTTTAAGACCAAAGCCTTCTTGCATCAAACCAAATTCTTTGTTTTCGCCAAATAGCATGGGTTTGCCGTGTTCTAGGTAAATGGCGTTTTTAGCACGACCTTCGTTGGTGGCAACCGCATCGTGGGTACCATTATTAAAGATTACACAGTTTTGCAATACCTCAACCACCGATGCGCCTTTGTGTTTAGCAGCGGCTACCAATACAGGTTCTGCACCTTTGGCATCAACCGCTACGCAACGAGCAAAGAAACGGCCACGTGCGCCAAAGCAAAGTTCGGCTGGACGGAAAGGATCTTCTACAGTGCCATAAGGAGACGATTTACTTACAAAGCCACGAGGCGATGTAGGCGAATATTGACCTTTGGTTAGACCGTAAATGCGGTTGTTAAGTAGAATAATATTTAGGTCGATGTTACGACGCATAGCGTGAATAAAGTGGTTACCACCAATAGCCAATCCGTCGCCGTCGCCACTAATTTGCCAAATAGTCAAGTTAGGATTAGCAACTTTTGCACCGGTAGCAATGGCAGCTGCACGGCCGTGAATGGTGTGCATACCATAGGTATTCATATAATAAGGTAGACGCGACGAGCAACCAATACCCGAAATAACGGCGGTTTCGTGAGGTGCAACACCCAAGGTTGCCATGGCTTTATGAAGCACGGCTAACAAAGCGTGGTCGCCACATCCTGGACACCAACGAGGTTGTCCTGCTTTAAAATCTTTTGCTGTATATTGTGTTTCGTTCATAACTTATGCCTCCATCATTTTAGTAAATGCTTCAATCAACTCTTCTACTACGAATGGCTGACCTTTTACTTGGTTAAATTGCATTGGGCAGAAACCATCTATCTTCATGCGAAGGTATCCGGCAAATTGGCCCATGTTTTGTTCTGCCACCACCACTTTTTTGTATTTTTTCAATACCTCTTCGGTGTTTTTGGGTAGTGGATTGATGTAGCTAAAGTGTGCTAATGCCACTTTTTTGCCAGCTTTGTTCATTTCTTCGACAGCCGAGCAAAGGTGACCGTAAGTACCACCAAAACCAACCACCAACAAATCGGCATCTTCGGCTCCTTCTACCTCAACATCGGGCACAGGAATTTTATCTACTTTAGCTTGACGAAGCAAGGTCATTTTGTGGTGATTTTCGGGTTCGGTAGAGATAGTACCTGTTTCGTTGCTCTTTTCCAAACCACCAATGCGGTGCATAAATCCTTCTTGACCAGGAACTGCCCAATAACGTACGCCGGTTTCCTCGTTGCGTTGGAATGGTGTCCAATTGCCTGCCATTTCTGGCTTAACGTATGGAGGTTGAATGGCTGGATAATCGGCCAAGTTAGGCAATTTCCATGCAGCCGAACCGTTGGCAATAAAGGCATCGGTTAACAACACAACAGGAGTCATGTGTTCCAAGGCAATTTTACAAGCCATGTAAGCTGAATCGAAGCAATCGCCGGGCGATTTAGCTGCAATAACAGGCATTGGGCTTTCGCCGTTACGTCCATAAAGGGCTTGCAAAAGGTCGGTTTGTTCTGATTTGGTAGGAAGACCGGTTGAAGGGCCACCACGTTGAACGTTAAGCACTACCAAAGGCAATTCGGCAATAACAGCCAAGTTCATGGCTTCGCTTTTTAAGCAAACACCAGGACCCGAGGTAGAGGTAATGGCCAATGCACCTGCATAAGAAGCACCCACTGCCGATGCACAACCAGCAATTTCGTCCTCGCATTGAACGGTCATTACGCCCAACGATTTATGTTTAGAAAGTTCGTGCAACACATCGGTTGCAGGAGTAATAGGATAAGAACCCAAATACAAAGGCAAGCCCGATTTTTCGGCAGCAGCAATAAAGCCGTAAGAAGTTGCCTTGTTACCGTTAATATCCATATACAAACCAGCAGCTTTCTTTTCTTTGGTTTCGATGCTATAGGTAGTGCTTACCGATGCGTGAATGTTGTGACCATAGTTATAACCATCGTTCAACACCTTGATATTAGCTTCGGCAATAGCAGGTTTTTTAGCAAATTTTTCGCGCAACATAGCTTCGGCAGCAGGAATATCGCGGTTAAACAACCAGCAAACCAAACCCAAAGCAAACATGTTTTTACAACGCATAGCTGCTTTAAAATCCAATCCAGAATCTTTCAACGATTCTTTGCACATGCTAGAAATAGGCGCTTCTACTACTTGGTTTTTAATACCCAATTCTTCAAATGGGTTATCGGTAGTAAATAGGGCTTTTTTCAAATCGTTTTCTTGGAACGAATCGGTATCGATAATGATAATCGAACGTGATGTACAGAATTTGTATTGGGTTTTTAATGCAGCTGGGTTCATCGCAATTAACACATCGCATTTATCGCCAGGGGTTAATACTTTTGAAGAACCAATATGTACTTGAAATCCTGACACACCCGTTAATGTACCTTGTGGGGCACGGATATCGGCAGGATAATCGGGAAATGTACTAATGTCATTACCTGCGGTAGCCGAAATGGTAGAAAAAATATTTCCAGCCAATTGCATACCGTCTCCGGAGTCGCCAGAAAAGCGCACCGTTACGTCTTCCAATGCTTCTACTTTCATAGTTTATATAGTTAGTTTTATTTATTTTCGATACAGAAAGCACAAAAATACAAAAAAAATCTATTTATGC
>JAFOFC010000061.1 GCA_017387515.1 Paludibacteraceae bacterium | reverse complement strand
TATCTATTGTACTATGTCTATTATTTTAGGTGGTTATGGCGCCGGGGTTCCACCTCTTCCCATTCCGAACAGAGAAGTTAAGCCCGGTAGCGCCGATGGTACTGCGTTTGTGGTAGAGTAGGTAGCCGCCATTTTTCAGAAGACCTGCAAGATTTATTTCTTGCGGGTCTTTTTTTGTTTAATCGTTTAGTCAAAAAATTATTATCTTTGCAAATAAATTAGGAATGTTATGGAAACTACTAGACAAAGTAAAATAGCGCGTCTTATTCAAAAAGAAATAAGCGAAATCTTTTTAGGATTTACTAGAAGCCTACAACAAGGTATTTTAGTCTCTCCTACGATTGTGCGCATCAGCCCAGATTTGAGCGTCGCACGTGTGTATATTAGTGTATTCCCAACTAATAAGGAACAAGAGATACTTGATTTGATGAATGAAAAATCGGTTTCGATTCGTCATGATTTAGCTCAGCGTACTCGCCATCAGTTACGTACAGTACCTACCTTGACTTTCTTTTTAGATGATTCTTTGGATTACTTAGAAAACATAGATCAATTGCTAAAAGGATAAGATGAATTTTTCCTTTTACATAGCAAAACGTTATTTATTTTCTAAAAAGAGACAGAATGTTATTAATCTTGTCTCTTTTATTTCTGTGTGCGGAGTTGCCGTTGGAACAATGGCATTGGTATGTGTATTATCTGTATTTAATGGATTCCAGGGCGTTATAGAAGGGTTATTTAGCAATTTTGACCCACCTATGCAGATAATCTCTAGCAAGGGTAAATGTTTTGAACCTGATAGTGTGAAACAAGTATTAGAACATGAGTATGTAGATACTTATTGTGCAGTAATTGAAGATAATGCCTTGATTCAATATGCGGATAAACAATTGCCCATAAAAATTAAGGGTGTACCTAATAATTACACGTCTATAAATAATATAGACAGTATCTTAATTGATGGAAGTTTTTATCTGAATGACCCCAATGTAAATACAGCTGTAGCTGGGATAGGATTGGTTAGGGCGTTGGGCGCAAGTGTACATTTTGTAGAACCTTTGTGGTTGTATGTGCCCAAACGTTCTGCTAAAGTGAATTTAATGAAACCTGATAAGGCTTTTCATAGGGAGTTTCTGTACTTATCGGGTGTGTTTATGGTTCAACAAGAAAAGTATGATAATAATTTAATGTTGGTATCGCTTGCGTTGGCAAGGAAATTATTTGAGTACCCCACACAGGTTACTTCTATTGAACTTAAATTGAAAGATGGGATTGATTATTTAGAAGCTAAGCATGTCTTAAATAAATTAGCAGGGGATGATTTTATTTTGAAGGACAGGTATGAGCAACAGGCTGAATTTTATAGCATGTTACAAATAGAAAAGTGGGTTACCTATTTAATCTTATCATTTATTTTATTGATTGCCGTATTTAATATCATTGGTTCTCTTTCTATGCTAATTATTGACAAGAAACAAGATGTGCTTATATTACAGCATCTTGGTGCTTCTAAGGCTACGATTAAGAGAATATTTTTATTAGAAGGGTGGATGATATCAGTAGTAGGTGCAATAATAGGAGTGATATTGGGTTTATTACTTTGCTGGTTGCAATATCAATTTGGTTTAATATCCTTAGGTGGCGGTGAAGGTTTTGTTATTCAAGACTATCCTGTAAGCGTACAATTTTTAGATGTTGTGGTTATCTTTCTTACGGTTGTTGTGATGGGGTTACTTGCTGCGATATATCCTACTAATTATTTTTATAAAAAACAATGAAACGTTTCTTTTTACTTATTTTGTCTTTAATAAGCCTGATGCTTTATGCTCAGGGTGATTATGGCATGTATGCGTACTTGTACGAGGGATGTGTAGATGATGAAGATTCGCCTATCTATGGAGGGTCTTATTCTAATTATCCTCCTAATTTAGTAGATGCGCAATTTCCTGGTGGCGATGTGGAGTTGTCTTTGTATATTTATAAAAATACAGAAAGGCAAGAGGTATATAGTGGTGAGGTGGATGAACAGGGAAACCAATTGTTGGTGACAGGCGAGGTATTGGTGCAGTTTGTAATAGACCGTTGTGGAAAACCTGGTCGTTTCCAGGTTGTTCAGTCGTTAACAGAAGAACAAGATGCAGAGGCTATGCGCGTTATAGAGTCGTTGCCTATTTTTAAATCAGGTTCAATAGACGGAATACGTGTTAAAACAGCCTATGTAGCTCCTGTTAAATTTAGGTGGAAAACCATGCCTCCTAAAGAGCCAGAAGCTCCTGCTTACGAAAGTGATGACTTTTTTCAAGAATGGTCTCCAGATTCTGGAGATGAATGGTGGTAAATGTTATGTTAGAGATTCAAGATACAGTTGTTTCGCTCGATTTATTAACCGAGTGTTTTGTGTGTGATTATGCTACTTGTAAGGGCATTTGTTGTAAAGAAGGTGATAGTGGTGCTCCTATAACAGAAGAGGAAAAAGCAAAGTTAGAAGCAGTTCTTCCCTATGTGCAACATTTGATATCGGACGAGGCTAAGGAATTGATTAATAAGCAAGGAGTTGCCTATAAAGATGCAGATGGTGATTTAGTAACGTCTATTATACACGGTGATGAGTGTGTTTTTGCCTATCAAGATGAAACCGGGTGGAAATGTGCGGTAGAAACAGCCTTTTTAGCAGGTAAGACAGATTTTAAAAAGCCTATTTCGTGTCATTTGTATCCCGTTAGATTAACTGAGTACAGAAAGTTTACGGCAGTAAATTATCATCGATGGGATGTTTGCAAATGTGCATGTGAACTGGGTTGCAAATTAAAAGTGCCGTTATATAAGTTTTTAAAAGAACCGCTGATTAGGAAGTTTGGTGAGCAGTGGTATGCAGAATTAGAGGTGGCTGCAGAGGCGTTTTTGGCTTCTGATTATTACAAACATCATTATAAAAAGAAGTAATATTATTTTTTTTAGTGTAGATATTTGTGATTGAATAAAAAAACAGTATCTTTGCACTGCATTTTTCGCTCGAGTGGTGGAATGGTAGACACGAAGGACTTAAAATCCTTTGGCCTTTATCGGCTGTGCGGGTTCAAGTCCCGCCTCGAGTACAGAATTCGCTGGTAACGTAGTTGCCAGCGTTTTTTGTTTTTAGATGTGTCTTTTTGTGAACTATATTGTATATTTGTTTTTCTATGGATAAACAATGGTTAAATAGCATGATGGTGTATTGTTCGCGTTCTGAGCATTGTGTTTTGGATGTGTTGAACAAATTGTATGCTGCTGGGCTGGGAGAGGAAGAATCGGATGAGATAGTACAATGTTTAGTAGAACAGGGATATATTGACGAGCAACGTTATGCGAATGCTTTTGTGAACGATAAGTTTCGTTTTAATAAGTGGGGAAAATTGAAAATAAGCCATGCCTTGCGTCAAAAAAAGATTCCAACTTCTATCATTCAAGTTGCTTTGGATACCTTGCATGAAGATGCGTATAGCCATGTGCTATTGCAGTTAATTGAATCTAAGAAAAAAACGGTAAAAGGAACGGCCGCCCAACAGAAGGCAGCCGTTATGCGATTTGCTGTATCGCGAGGTTTTGAGCTTGATTTGGTTTTGCGTTTGTTGCGTTAGTAATGGAAACCGCTACCTCCTAAAAATTCTCTTAGTAAAGAGGTCTGAGGAATTTCCCCGTATGGAATAGCTACTACAAATTCCAATAGGTGAAGCAATCGGCGAGCTTCGGGGTAAGAATCGCTGTCTTCTGGTACTTCGTTAAGAATAGGTTCTGCTTGACGTTTGATGGATGCTAACTCAAATAGTAATGATGAGTTGAACATGGCATCGGCGTTTTCTTGGTAGGGAAAAATCCATTTGTCTTCGCCACGGCGCACGCTTGGCCATCTGTCGATGGTTTTGTCGGCTGGGTAATTGCGGTATTTGTAATCGCGAATAATGCGTCTTAGTAAACGGGTATCGGATGCTGATATCCAATTGTGATCGTTTAAGGATAGGGCAGTTAGTGCAGAGGCATATACCTTAAATTTAAGTTCGTCACTAATAGAAGCAGTTAGCTCTGGGTTAAGCCCATGTATACCTTCAATTACTAGGATTTCATTTTCTTTTAATTGCATGGGTTTTCCCCATTCGCGTTGCTCTGTTTTAAAGTTAAAAATGGGAGGAGTAACGGTTTCGCCTGCAATAAGTTGTCCTAATTGTTGGTTGAGTAATGGTAAATCTAAAGCGTATAATGATTCAAAATCCAACTCACCAAATTCGTCAAGTGGGGTTTTGTCGTGTGTTAGGTAATAATTGTCGAGTGAAAGCGTGCGAGGTCTAATGCCAGATGCAGCTAGTTGTACGCTAAGGCGTTTGCTAGTAGTGGTCTTTCCAGACGATGAGGGACCTGCTATTAGTACGATGCGTATGTTCTTGTTTTCGGCAATTTGTTCGGCAATTTTGGCAATCTTCTTTTCGTGTAATGCTTCGGATACTTTAATAAGGGTGCTGCGATGCTCTTTGGGTAATGAATTAAGGTCGGAAATGTTGTTGATGCCTATTAGGTTGCACCAATTAACATGTTCCTTGTAAATTTCGTAGGTTTTACGTTGTTGGGTAATTTCTTCTAATTGGGTGTGATCTGTTTTTTTAGGTACGCGCAACAAGAATCCGTCAAAATAGGGGCAAATATCAAATGTAGAGAGGTATTTGGTAGAAGGAACTAGTGCATCTGCATAGAAGTCGTCCAATTCTCCTAGTCGATAATGGTAGGTGTAATACGATTTTCTGTGCTTTAATAGATTACTAACGCCATGTTTCTTTTTTTGATCGAAATGTTCGATGGTTTGTTGGCGAGGTTGATAAAAGAGTTCGAATGGTAAGTCTTCGTTTACGATTTGTTGTGCTCTTTCTTTAATGGTTTTAAGTTGATCTAGCGAGATGCGTTCTTGGTTGATTTGGATGGTACAATAGTATCCGTTTGATATGGCGTATTCTACCCTAAAACGTGCTTGCGGAAAAGTATCTTCTATGGCCTTGTATATAAGAAACACAAGTGAACGAACATAAATACGTTTGCCTATAGTGGTATTTTGTTCAATGAATTCGATGGTTTTATGATTGTAGAGTCCCTTAGACAAACATGCAGGCTTGTTGTTGACTAGGGCCCCAATAATAGGACTTTGTGCCTTAACTTGCAACAGTAATAAAGCCTCTTGCAACGTAGTTCCTATGGGTACTTGAATGGTTTGTCTGTTGTTCTTGCAGATTACCTGAATGCGATTGTTTGCCATAGCGTAATATTTTTTTAATATAATCGTTAATTTTAAGATTTCTGTCGGCGAAATGATAAGAATGTGTTTCGTAAATATACAAAAATTTATATATATTTGCTATCGTAATTTTAATTTTTCAACCTGTGGAATACACATTTTATGATTTTTTATCGCTCATTGGTGCCTTAGGGATGTTTCTTTATGGCATGACTTTAATGAGTGAAGGCTTGCAAAAGGTAGCAGGCGACAAATTGCGTTCTATTTTAACCATTATGACCAAAAACCGCTTTATGGGCGTTATAACTGGTTTGCTTATTACGGCAGTTATTCAGTCGTCGTCTGCAACAACGGTTATGGTGGTTAGCTTTGTAAATGCAGGTTTATTGTCGTTGATACAAGCAATATCTGTTATTATGGGTGCCAATATTGGTACTACCATTACAGCATGGGTTATCTCGTTGTTTGGTTTTAAGTTTAGTATAGCCGATTTAGCCTTGCCAGTTATTGCATTGTCTATTCCATTTTGGTTTTCGTCTAATAGTAAGCGTAAATCCTTTGGCGAATTGCTGATAGGTTTTGCGCTTTTGTTTTTAGGATTAGAATTACTTAAGAATTCAGTTCCCGATTTACAAGCAAACCCTGAAATTTTGGCCTTCTTGCAACAATTTACTGGCTATGGTTATGGTTCTGTATTGTTGTTCTTGCTAATTGGCACGGTATTAACGGTTGTTGTACAGTCGTCTTCTGCTACCATGGCCATAACCCTTATTATGTGTAGTAAAGGTTGGTTGCCATTTGAACTGGCAGCGGCAATGGTACTAGGAGAGAATATTGGTACCACCATTACGGCAAATATCGCTGCGATCCCTGCCAATGTATCGGCTAAGCGTGCTGCTTTAGCGCATACCATGTTTAATATTTTTGGGGTAATTTGGGCTTTGTGTTTGTTCTATCCTTTTTGTGGTGTAGTTTCATGGTTGATTGATTTGTTAGGCCAAGGGTCGCCTTATGCATTGACCGATTTGACAAAACAAATATCTCCAGAAACAATGGCTTTAATTACCGATCCTAAAGCTGTGCTTACCCCCGAGCAAGAACTATTAAGGACTCAGTATTTTGATGCGCAGGTAGCTACTTCGTTTGGTTTGTCGTTGTTCCATACTACCTTCAACTTAATCAATACTACGGTAATGTTAGCCTTTGTTGGATTGATTGCAAAAAGTGTGACATTGATTATTCCTCACAAGGCATCCGATGACGAGTTCCGTTTAACCTACATTTCTCGTGGTATGTTATCAACGTCAGAATTGTCGATTGTACAGGCTGATAAGGAAATTCTGGAATTTGCCAAGCGCAATATAAAGATGTTTAATATTGCTAAGTCGTTGTTTAATGCTAAGAATGGCGAAGAGGCAACAAAGATATACGAACGTGTAGAAAAATACGAGGGCATTAGTGACCGTATGGAGGTAGAGATTGCTAAGTATTTAACAAAAGCAGCCGAGGGTAGATTAAGTAATGTTAGTAAGAAAAACGTACATGCTTTGTTACGTGTCGTATCTGAAATTGAAAGTATTGGCGATAGTAGTTTTAATTTGGCAAAAACCATTATGCGTAAACGCAATGATGGTAAAGAATATTCGCCAGAGATGACTAAGCGTGTTGAGAATATGTTTGTGTTGGTAGATCAGGCTTTAGAAGAAATGATGCAAGTGTTGAATGAGAATATGGCAGATATGACCATGAGTAACATTAGAGCATCATTAAAAATAGAAGATGATATTAATGCATTGCGTAATGAGTACAAAATGCTAAATGCTACCGAGGTGAAAGAACAAAAATATCCATACGAAGTAAGTGTAACGTATATGGATATGATTGGTGAATGTGAAAAAATTGGTGATTACATTATCAATGTAGTAGAACAATACCAAGAAACACGCAATAAAGTAACCGAAGAAAAGCAATAAAATTCTTTTTAAGGAACGGGATCATAGCCGCTGCCTCCCCATGGATGGCAGCGGCTTATTCTTTTTATGCCTAGCCATAAACCTTTAAAAGGGCCATGCTTTTTGATGGCCTCTATCATGTATGCAGAGCAAGTAGGGGTATACCGGCACGATGGGGGCGTTAATGGCGAGATACATGCCCTATAGAAATATACAGGTAGTAGCAGTATAAACGATAGTATGTTTTTGATGAAGGTCATGCCTTGCACCATTTAGCCATGATAACAGACGAAAGTATGTAACCAATCATGCTAATAGCCAAGCCTAATAGGCCAAAACCGGTGGCAAATAGTGTGATGGTGAGTACTACACTAATGGCAGCAAAAATATATGGGAATTTTGACTTCATTTTTAGCGAGAACATAGGTAACTCGCATACCAACATGTACGATGAAAATACAATGAGCATGGCTAAAAAGATAAGTCCCCAAACTGGAGTTTTCCAGGCTACGTCTATGATGGGTGAGTTGGCAATACCAACAATGAGTAGCGCATTGGCGGGTGTAGGCATGCCAATAAAGGAATGGTGTTGACGCTCGTCAATGTTGAATTTGGCCAATCTAATAGCAGAAAATACTGCAATGATAAAGGCGGTATATGGAATGTATGGTGCAATATCAAACATGGATTCGCTGTAGGGGTAATCTTTGAACATGTTGAAAACCAATGCTGCTGGAGCAAAACCAAAACTTATGGCATCGGCTAGCGAGTCTAACTCTTTGCCAATGGCAGATGTGGTGTGCAGTAATCTGGCTGCAAAACCATCAAAGAAATCGAAAATGGCCGAACAGAAAATGCAAATGGCGCATGCTACGGGGTCGCCATAGATGGCAAATTGTACGGCTAAACAGCCCGAAAATAGATTTAATGAGGTGATAAAGTTTGGAATGTGCTTTTTCATGGTTCAAAGTTTTTAGGTTCTGGAGCCGGCGTTTGTGCAATTTTGCTAGATGCGTCTAGAACAAAATAGGCTGGTACGTGCGGATTATTAAATTCATTGGTTAGATGCAAGTTTTCGTTTATAGCGAAGAACCAAGTTTTTTGGCGCACATTTTTGCACGCTTGTTCTATGTCCTTCTTGTTTTTGTCGGTAAAGATAACCAAAAACAAGCATTTATCTTTGTATTTTTTACTCATTTTATCAGCATAAGCAACGATTGCTTTGCATTCGTTTAAGGTGGTATTGGTAAATAGTACGTACGCCTTTGGAAAATTAAGGTTATCGCTTGCAATACTATCGCCTTGAATGTTTACTAGCGTGCCTAATTGGATGGGGTGCCCTTGCTGAAGAAAGCTTCTGTTTTTCTCGATGAAATGGGCTATTTCTTTATTTTGTGGGGTGGTAATGTGTTTTAGTTTGCTTACTGGTAAATCGCCTGTGCTAACCTTTTGCATGATAGCCAACTCAAACAATGCAGTATTGGAGTACAATCCGCTTAGGTGGTCAAAATGAGGGAAAATCGCTTCAAAAGCTTCCCAATAAGCAGGTTGATGGTATAAAACGGGTTGGTCTAAAAAATAGGTACGAATGGATAAATCTGGAGCAGATGAGGCGTGAAGATTGACCATTAGTGCATATCGGTATTGGCGATACTGCTCCATAAAGGCATTTTCTGTAATGGGGCAAATGCTATCGATGTGCGCAATAGCTTGTTCAATGCGTTGGGGTGTTATCTCTTTGGATAAAAGTTCTATCCATTGTTCGTCAAAGGCATCTTCGAACTGAGCAATTTGGTGGTTGATGTCATCTTGTGGTAGCTGATTTAAACTAAGCAGTAATTCTTGTGGTTTATAGAAAGGGTTTAGTTGGTCTGCGGGGGTTGGTGTTTCGTACACAGGTAAGTTTACAGAGTACCTTTTATTGGGTTCAACAAAGATGCATCCTTCGTATTTGCCCAATGTTAGTTGCGCTTTTCGGGTTTCGTTAATAGTAAATTCAAATGTAAACTGGCCGTTTGGAGTAACGGTACAGGTGTCTAACATGGTTTTTGTATATTCCCATCCATCGTTCCAGGTGTAAAGGCATAACTTTTTACCGATGTAACTGCTATCTTGCCCTTGTATAATAGTGGTGGCACACAATGTGCTGGAACACATAGCGAGCAGGATGCAAAAAAGTATATGCCATTTATTTTTATTCATGTTATAAGAATTTTGCGGTATTCCCTTTATTTGCTTTTTTTATTTCTTCTGGTGTACCTTCTATTACTAGATGTCCGCCATGGCGGCCTCCTTCTGGCCCCATATCAATCAGGTAATCTGCATTTTTGATAACATCTATGTTGTGTTCTATAACAATCACAGTATTACCTTTATCAACCAATTGGTTGAGCACCTTTAATAAGACGGCAATATCTTCAAAATGTAAACCCGTGGTGGGTTCATCTAATATGTATAGTGTATTTCCGGTGTCTTTTTTTGCTAGCTCTGTGGCTAATTTAACCCGTTGATTTTCGCCGCCAGATAAGGTGGTAGATGATTGTCCCAATTTAATATAACCAAGCCCTACTTCTTGCAGTGTTTTTAGTTTGGGTAGAATGGTGGGTACGTTTTCAAAAAACTCAACGGCTTGGTTGATGGTCATGTCCAATACATCTGCAATTGATTTTCCTTTAAATTTGATGGCCAAGGTTTCGCGGTTGTAGCGTTTACCTCTACAATCTTTACAGGGAATGTATACGTCCGACATAAATCCCATTTCAAGACGTTCAAAACCATTACCTTGGCAAGTTTCACAACGGCCACCTTTAACATTGAACGAGAATCGTCCTGCTTTGTAACCTCTTATCTTAGCTTCTGGCATAGAGGCAAATAGATTGCGTATTTCGGTAAATAATCCCGTATAGGTGGCAGGATTAGAGCGGGGTGTTCTGCCAATGGGGGCTTGGTCAACCGAAATCACCTTGTCGATGTTTTCGATACCTTCTATGCTTTGGTAAGGTAGCGGCTTTTGTAAAGAACGATAAAAATGTTGGCTTAATATAGGATATAGGGTGCCGTTTATAAGGCTGGATTTTCCGCTGCCTGATACCCCAGTTATGCAAATAAATTTTCCTAGTGGGAATTGTACGGATACATTTTTTAGATTATTTCCACTGGCTCCTTTTAAGGTTAGGAATAAATGATTGCCTTCACGGTGATTTGCGGGAGGGGTAATTTGTTTGGTTTTGTTGATATATGATGCTGTTAATGTTTGCGTTTGTAGCATTTCTTTGGGTGTTCCTTGAAATACTACCTCTCCGCCTAGTCGGCCAGCTAGTGGACCCATATCTACAACATAATCGGCAGCAAGCATCATTTCTTCGTCGTGTTCTACCACAATGATGGTATTGCCTAAATCGCGCAGTTTTTTAAGTGAATCAATAAGTCGAACGTTATCGCGCGGATGCAATCCAATGCTAGGTTCGTCAAGTATATATAGCACGTTTACTAGCTGCGAACCAATTTGGGTAGCCAAGCGTATGCGTTGATTTTCGCCTCCCGATAAACTATCGGACGTTCTAGATAGGGATAGGTAATGTAATCCTACGTCTAACAAGAACGATAACCTTGTTTTTATCTCCTTTATAATTTCGTCGGCTATGATGTGTTGTTGATTGGATAGCTGGTTGTTGATAGATTCAAACCATTGATAAAGCACGTCTAAATCCATATTGGATAGCTCGGCTATGTTTTTGTTGGCTATTTTATAGTGCAACGCTTCGGTGTTGAGGCGTGTGCCGTTACAATGAGGGCATACAATGCTTTGCGAGAATTGTTCTGCCCAACGTTGAGCACTTGCTGATACGTCTAGTTCGGTTTGTTGTTGGATGTAATCGGCTAGCCCGTTGTAGTTACTTACGTAGTTGCTTACGCCTTCTATGGTGCTTTGAATGATGATTCGTTCGTTGGTTCCGTTAATGATTTTATCAAGGAGTTCTTCTGGTAACTCGTTGATGGGCATCTTTAAATCGCATTGGTAGCTGTTACAAAGTGAACTGATTTGTAAAAAGATGGGCGTAGCTTTGTATTTTCCAAGGGGGATGATTGCCCCATCGTATATGCTAACCGATGTGTCTGGAATAATCTTTTGAATGTCAATTTGGTTGATGTGCCCCATGCCATGGCAATGAGGACAGCAACCTTTGGGTGAATTAAACGAAAAGTTGTGTGGAGCGGGCTCTGCATACGCTATGCCACTGTCGGGGCACATAAGTTGCTTGCTTAAAAAACGAATATCAGTGCTGTCTTTTTCTACAATGGCAACCATACCATCGCCATGTAGCATGGCTAGTTGCAACGATTTTTTGAGGCGTTTTTGGGCGGTTTCGTTTACTTGCAATTTGTCGATAACAACTTCGATGTCGTGTTGTTTGTATCGCTCTAATCGCATGTCTTGCTTAATTTCTTTTAAGATGCCGTCTACCCGCACATGTAAGAACCCTTTTTTGCGCAGCTGTTCAAATAATTCGTGGTAATGGCCTTTTCGTGCACGTACCACTGGGGCTAAAATAAAGATATTTTTGTTGGTGTATTCGTCGTTTATCAGCTGAACAATTTGTTCTTCTGTATACTTAACCATCTTTTTGCCGGTTACGTACGAATAGGCTTCGCCAGCCCTGGCATAAAGTAGGCGTAAAAAGTCGTAGATTTCTGTGGTGGTACCAACCGTAGAACGTGGGTTTTTATTGGTGGTTTTTTGCTCGATGGCAATAACAGGACTTAGGCCGTTAATTTCGTCTACGTCTGGGCGGTCGATAGTGCCCAAAAAGTTACGAGCGTATGCAGAAAAGGTTTCGATATAGCGACGTTGTCCCTCTGCATACAAGGTGTCGAAGGCTAATGATGATTTTCCACTACCGCTCAAACCTGTAATAACGGTGAGCTGGTTGTGTGGAATGCGTACGTCAACGTTTTTAAGGTTGTGTACGCGGGCTCCAAGGATTTCTATGTAGGTTTGCTCTTTCAAGTGAGATGTGTGGTTGTTATCTTGTTGATGGCTTTTTGAACGGCTTTTTCTATTTGTTCGCTGCTTGCAATTTCGTTGCTTGCGTATACAAATGCAATGTCAATGGATATGGTTGGCTTATATGCCCTATATGCTTCCCGAATTCGTCTTTTTAATAGGTTTCTATCAACGGCGTGCTTAAACAGTTTTTTAGGGATAGAAACCATGAAACGCGTATGTGCGTTTTCGGGACGCAAAGCATAATGCACCCGTAAAGGGAAGGAAGTGAATCGTTTTGATTGGTTAAAAAGTTCATTAACCGCGATTTCACCGTATAAACGTTCGTATTTAGGTAATTTGGGCATATAAAAAAATATCCCAAAAATACGAATTTTTGGGATAAGGTAGAAAGGTAAAGAACCTTTTTATTTTTTGTTTACTTTATTTTCTTTAAAAAAGGCTTCGATAGCTCCTGTCATGGATGGTGCTTGAGGGGTTCCTGCTGCAATGTCTAAGCGTAGGCCTGCGTCGGTAACCGCTTGTGCTGTTTTGGTGCCTAATGCAGCAATCACAATTTCGCCTTGTTCAAAGTTAGGGAAATTTTTAAGCAACGAGTTGATGCCTTCGGGACTAAAGAATACCAACATATCGTAATCAAACGAAGCTTCTTTGCTAAAATCGGCACTTACCGTTTTGTAGAAAATGGCTTTGGTGCAAGTAACCTTGTTGTTTTGCAAAGTAGTGATAAAACTGTCTTTGCATACATCCGATACTGCATATAGGTATCTTTCGTCTAAATGACGTTTGATTTGAGGAAGTAGTTCTTCTACTTTGTTGGTTTCGTTAGCAGGGAAGAATACTTTGCGTTTGCGGTATTTGATAAATTTTTGAAGGTATAAAGCAATGTTTTCAGAAACGCAGAAATATTTCATGGTTTCTGGGATGGTGATGCGCATTTCTTCGCATAATCTGAAGAAATGGTCGATGGCTGTACGAGCTGTAAAAATAACGGCCGTATAGTCTAAAACTTCTATGCGTTGTGATCTAAATTCTTGCAGGGTAAGTCCTTCTACCTTGATAAAAGGTTTAAAATCGATGTGTACGTTGTACTTTTCTGCAATGTCAAAGTAAGGTGATTTCTCGCTTGTAGGTTTAGGTTGAGAAACTAGTATGTTCTTAATTTTCAAAGCGTTAAATTTTTGATGTTTAGCACTAGTTGGTCTTTATACTACCCATTTTATTATGGCTAAAATAGGTAAGATTTCGAGGGTGCAAAGGTACAAAATAAAATGGAATATTAAGTAGCCTCTGTTGAAAAAATCTTTTAATAAAATATAAATCATAGCGAGGGTAATGCAGAGGCCAATTATTGCTACGATGGTTAGAATAAAGGGAAGGGGGATGAAGGGCGAGAATTGTAGTAATACGTATCCTATGTAACAGGTAAATCCTAGTACAATAACAAGGCTAATGTATTGATATATTAGTGTTTTGTATCTTACTCCAAAAAACAAGCTAAAGTAGGCGGTCATTAATAGAATTTTAATTGCCAGAAAAGAGCCGATGCCTATTGCAATAATGCCTATTTGAACAAGACTAAACTGCGAAGGAAAGATTAGTTTAGTAGCCAGTAAACTGGATCCTATGATGCTAAGGGTAAGTAAGATGTAATGTTTAGCATGGTCGCCAATAGTAGCATTTTTAGCAAAGAAAGTATCGTTGTTAAAGATGCTGGCTATGGAGGTGATGACGAGCGAATGAGGCTGCTTAAGTAGCACAAGCATGGCAACTCCCAGTATTACGACAAGCCCTAAGAGCATGTCGTAGTTGATGAGTGGTTCTGGGAGTGGTATGCCTATGTGTCGCATGCAGATGAGTTAAGCTAATATGACACTTGTTCCGCTATTTGTACCTAAATCGGATGCTTGGGTAATGATTACGCGTGTTACCCCAGCATGCAAAGCATCGAACGCATTTTCTAGCTTAGGAATCATGCCTCCTTGAATAATTCCTTTGGCTTTGTATTCTTCAAATAAACTAGGAGTAATAGTGGGTATAACGCTATTATCGTCGTTTTCATCGAATAAAACGCCTTTTTTCTCGAAACAATAAACTAGGGTTGTTTGGTAATGTTTCGATAGGGCTTTTGCTGTTTCGGCGGCAATCGTGTCGGCATTGGTGTTTAGCAATCCGTATTCTTTAGAATAACTTAGGGGAGCCATGACGGGTAGAATGCCTAGCTGAATTAGGTTGGCTAGCATGCTATCGTTTACTTGTTTAACATCGCCAACAAAACCATAATCAATATCTTTTACAGGGCGTTTGTCGCTTTGAATAACCCCTAAGTCGGCGCCTGTTAAGCCAAGTGCATTCATGCCTCTGGCTTGCAATCCGGCTACAATGCCTTTGTTTACTAAACCACCATATACCATGGTAACTACTTGTAGCATGGCCTCGTCGGTAATTCTGCGACCATTTACCATGGTGCTTTCAATGCCTAATTGACTGGCTATTTTGGTGGCAGAGCGGCCTCCGCCATGTACCAATGCTTTGGCTCCGTTAATGGTAGAAAATCTGTCTAGTAAATCGTTTAGGCTTGCAGGTTCTTCTACAATTTTGCCTCCTACTTTGATTACGGTTAATGATTCCATATGTTTATTTAAAAGTTAGCTAGTTGTTTAAATGCATCCCACATCACTAATCCAGCTGCTATGCTGACGTTTAACGAATGTTTGGTGCCAAATTGGGGAATTTCTATGCAGCCTTGGCATGCATCTACTACTTGTTGTTGTACCCCTTTAACTTCGTTTCCAAGTACAATGGCATATTGTTTGGTGGGGTCTAATTGTAATTGAGGAAGTGAGATGCTATTTTCGGCTTGTTCTACGGCAAAGACGGTGTATTCTTGTTGTTTTAGTAGTTGTACAGCAGTTAGCGCATCGTCAAAAAATGTCCATTCCACCGAGTTTTCTGCGCCTAGTGCCGTTTTGTGAATTTCGGCATTGGGTGGGGTTGCTGTAATGCCACATAGGTAAATTCTTTCTATGCGAAAAGCATCGGCTGTGCGAAAAATAGAACCCACGTTGTGCAAACTACGTACATTGTCTAAAACGACCGTTAGCGGGGTCTTTTTACTTTGTTTAAACGTATCAATATCGATGCGTTGTAGTTCTGTTACGGCTAGTTTTCGCATGGCTTTTAGTTTGTGTGCAAAAATAGTGTTTTTTTCTGCGAAATTGATTATTTTTGTCAATTAAATGCAGTTACAATGAACAATAGTCAGGCGATACAGTTGTTAAAACAATTGATTGCAATACCTTCACTAAGCCGAGAAGAACTTGCAAAAGCAGATTTCTTGCAGCATTACATGCAGCATACATTGGGGTGGAAAGTAGAACGTGTTGGAAATAACTTGATTGCTTATGCCTTTGGTTATGATCAAACCAAACCAACCTTGCTGCTTAATTCGCACATTGATACCGTAAAGCCGCGTGATAGTTGGACAAAAGATCCATTTGCGGCCCAGCAAGATGGTGATTGTATTTATGGACTAGGTGCTAACGATGCACATGCTTCGGTGGTTTCGCTAATGGCTGCTTTTGATGAGTTGCGTCAAACTAATCAGGGGTATAATTTAATTTTGGGGATATCTTGCGAAGAAGAAGTGTCTGGTAAAAACGGGGTAGAATTGTTATTGCAGCATTTGCCTAAAATTGATTTGGCCGTGGTAGGCGAGCCTACTGGATTGGAAATGGCGATTGCAGAGAAGGGACTAATGGTGGTAGATTGTGTGGCCCATGGTAAAGCGGGGCATGCAGCAAGAAACGAAGGCGTAAATGCGTTGTATAAAGCATTGGATGATATCAATTGGTGTAGAAATTATCAATTTGAGAAGGTGTCTCCTATGTTAGGAGAGGTAAAAATGACCGTAACGATGATTGAGGCAGGTAGCCTGCACAATGTTATACCCGATCAGTGTAAATTTACCGCCGATATACGTTTGACTGAATGTTATACGCATCAAGAAGTGTTGGATATTATGAAACAACATATGGGTGCAAGTTTAGCCCCAAGATCCATGCGATTAACGGCATCGGGTATTCCAACTTCTCATCCTATTGTACAACGACATTTATCGATGAAACGGGGTGTTTTTGGGTCTTCTACCATGTCCGACCAGGCATTGATGCCGTTTTTATCGGTAAAGGTGGGCCCTGGTGATTCGGCTAGGTCGCATAGCGCAGACGAGTATATTATGACTCATGAGGTAGAAGATGCCATAGCCTACTATGTGCAATTGTTAGATGGATTGCATTTGTAAAAACGATTAAAAGCAAATTGAAGCATATGATAGCATTTATTAAAAAGCATCCCATTTTATTTAACTTGTTGGCTTTGTTACTGGTAGCAGCGTTATTATTAGTGGGTTTATTTTATTGGTTAGATAGTTATACTCGTCATGGAGAGACTTATCAAGTACCTGACGTACGCGGAGTAAACGTAGAGGTAGCCACTTCTATTTTAACGAATGTAGGTATGCAATGTGATGTAATTGATTCGGTATTTATTCCCGATGCCCAACCGGGTGTGGTATTGGAGCAAAATCCTGTAGCCCAGTCGTTTGTAAAAGAGGGACGTCGTATTTATTTGATTGTAAATGCCAAGTCGGCGCAAATGATAGCATTCCCAGATATTGTAGATATGTCGTTGCGTCAAGCTAAGGTGCAAATAGAAAGTGCTAATTTTGTGATTAAGGAAGTAAAATACGAACCCTCTTTGTATAAAGATTTGGTGTTGTATGCCGATTATAATGGTGATACCATTAAGGTGGCTCAAAAAATCCCTTATCGTTCTGAAGTGGTATTGCATGTGGGAATGGGAGATGACGTAGTAATGCCGAATGATACCGTTGCTACCGAGGATAGTATAACGATAGATGAGGCCATAGAAGAGGTGATGTTTGGAGAAGAGTTTTGAATAAAGAAGCATGCAAGACGATATTTTGCTAGAAGATAGAGTGGAAGATGAAAGTGCCGAACTAGAGCGCTTTGAACATTTTAGGTTTGTAGCCGATCCGGGTCAGTCGCTTATGCGCATTGATAAGTTCTTGGCCGACCGTATTCAACATGCTTCGCGCACCAAGATTCAGGCGGCATTAGAGGCAGGAAATGTGTTGGTTAACGATAAAACCACCAAATCGAACTACAAAATTAAGCCCAACGATGTGGTAACCATTGTATTGGATTATCCGCCAAGGGATACCGAAATTATTCCCCAAAACATTCCGCTAGATATTGTTTACGAAGATGATGATTTATTGGTAGTAAATAAAGCGCCTGGTATGGTGGTGCATCCCGGACACGGTAATTTTGAGGGTACGCTTTTGAATGCTTTGGCATATCATTTTGCTGGAAACGAAACCTTTAATGCTTCCGACCCACGTTTAGGGTTGGTGCATCGTATCGATAAAGATACTTCGGGTTTATTGGTGGTTGCCAAAAACGATTACGCAAAGATGTTTCTTGCCAAGCAGTTCTTTTATAAAACCACCGATAGGTTGTATCAGGCGGTAGTGTGGGGGGTGCCTGCTCAAAAGCAAGGCACTATTGATACCTACATAGGTCGCAATCCCAAAGATAGGTTGCAAATGGCCGTTTATCCCCCCGATAAAGAGGGAGGTAAGCATGCTGTTACCCATTACACGGTGTTGGAGCATTTTAATTGCGTCAGTGTGGTGGAGTGTAAGTTAGAAACGGGTCGTACCCATCAAATTAGGGTGCACATGAAACACCTAGGGCATACCTTGTTTAACGACGAACGATACGGTGGTGATCAAATTTTAAAGGGAACTACGCAAGCCAAGTATACCCAATTTGTAAAAAATTGCTTTGAAGTTTGTCCACGTCAAGCCTTGCACGCCAAAACCTTGGGATTTGAGCATCCGCGTACGCATAAACGCATGTTTTTTAACTCGGAACTACCGGCTGATATGGCACAGCTGATTGAAAAATGGAGAGCAGCGGTAGACTGATAAAATAGTTGTATATTTGCACATTGTTTTATAGCATATAATTAAAAGATTTGATATGAATACTGTAGAAAAATTAGTAGCCTCACAATTGTTAGAGGTAGAGGCAGTGAAATTACGTCCTAATGAACCTTTTACTTGGGCAAGTGGTTGGAAATCGCCTATTTATTGCGACAACCGCAAAACCTTGTCGTACCCTAAAGTTCGTAGCACCATTAAATTGGAATTAGCTCGCATCATCATGGAGAAATATCCTGATGTTGAGGTGATTGCAGGTGTGGCTACGGGTGCTATTGCACAAGGTGCCATGGTGGCAGATGCATTGGGCTTACCTTTTGTGTACGTTCGTTCTAGTGCCAAAGACCATGGTATGAAAAATTTGGTAGAAGGTTACTTGGAAGAAGGTAAAAAAGTAGTGGTAGTAGAAGACCTTATTTCTACCGGTGGCAGTAGCTTAAAAGCAGTGGCTGCGCTTCGCGAAGAAAAACAAGCCAATGTATTGGGTATGGTGGCTATTTTTACCTATCAATTCCCATTGGCTCAAGAGCAATTTGCTGCTGCTAATGTAGAACTAACCACACTTTCAAATTATAACGCTTTGGTAGAGGCTGCTGCAGAGATCAACTACATTGACGAATCGGTGGTGCCTACCTTGCAAGAATGGCGTAAAGACCCAGCTAATTGGCAAAAATAAGTAACAAGCATGGAAACCTACGAAAGTAACGTTGTTGAAATACAAGCATCGGCGCAACAAATATTTGCCAAATTATCCAATTTAGAAAACCTACAACCTTTGTTGGCCAATTTGCCTGCAGAGGCTACCGAAAAGGTTAAAGATATTGCGGTAACGGCAGATACTTGTAAATTTACCATCGAGAATTTTGGCCAAATGGGTTTTAAAATTATCGAAAGAGAGCCCAATAAAACCATTAAGTTTACGGGCGATAACACGCCTGTTGAGGTGTATTTGTGGATTCAGTTGGTAGAAAAAGAGGCCTACTTAAGTAAGATGAAAGTAACGCTTAAAGCCGATGTTCCTTTTATGCTTAAAATGATGGTTGGCAGCAAACTTAAAGATGGTGTTAACCAAATAGCTACGTTGTTATCAAAAATTCCTTATTAGCAAATTATGGCAAGTAAATTGTGGGAAAAGAAAACCCGAGTAGATAAAGATATTGAACGTTATACCATTGGCCGTGATGCCGAAATGGACATGTTTTTAGCGCCTTACGATGTGTTGGGTTCTATGGCGCATGCTACCATGTTAGAATCGATAGGATTGTTAAGCAAACAAGACTTACAAGAGATTTTAAGCGGCCTAAAAAATATCTACACAACCATTCAGGATGGTAATTTTGAGATTGAAGAAGGGGTAGAAGATATTCACTCACAGGTAGAGATGCTGCTAGGCGAAGTGGGTAAGAAATTGCATAGCGGACGTTCGCGCAACGACCAAGTGTTGGTGGATTTGCGTTTGTTTACTCGTGCTAAATTGCAAGAAGTAGTAGAAGAAGTAAAGGCGTTGTTTGATTCCCTTATTGCTCAAAGTGAACGTTACAAACATGTGCTTTTGCCAGGTTATACGCACTTGCAGATTGCCATGCCATCATCATTTGGCTTGTGGTTTGGTGCGTATGCCGAAAGTTTATTAGACGATATGCAATTGTTGCTTAGCGCCTACAAGATAGTAAACCGCAACCCATTGGGATCGGCTGCAGGTTATGGTAACTCGTTCCCTTTGAATCGCAGTTTAACCACCCAATTATTGGGCTTTGATAGCATGGACTACAACGTAGTATATGCTCAAATGGGACGTGGAAAAACCGAACGCATTGTGGCTTCTGCTTTGGCATCGGTAGCGGGTACTATTTCTAAATTGGCCTTTGACAGCTGTATGTACACCAGTCAAAACTTTGGTTTCTTAAAATTGGCCGATCAATTTACCACGGGTAGTAGCATTATGCCACATAAGAAGAATCCTGATGTGTTTGAGTTAACCCGTGCCAAATGCAATAAATTGCAAGGAATTCCTCAACAAATTACCATGATTATCAATAACTTGCCATCGGGTTATTTCCGCGATTTGCAAATTATTAAAGAGGTTTATTTGCCCATGTTTGACGAGATGATTGATATTTTAGTGATGACTCGTAGCATGATAGAGCAAGTAGAAGTAAACGAAACTATCTTGAACGATAGCAAATACGACCTTATCTTTAGTGTAGAGGAAGTAAATAAACGTACCTTGGCTGGAACACCTTTCCGCGATGCCTACAAGCAAGTAGGGTTAGAAATTGAGGCAGGTAACTTTACACCCGACAAAAATATTGCTCACACGCACGAAGGTAGTATTGGTAACTTGTGCAATGAGCAGATTAAAGGTTTGATGCAAGATGTGTTGTCTGGCTTTAATTTTAGCAAGGTAGAAGCAGCACAAGCAAATTTATTGAAATAATACCATGTTGTTTGATACCATTATTTTTGGTCCTATAAAAAGCCGTCGTTTAGGGGTGTCGTTGGGTGTTAATTTATTGCCTCAACACGGTAAAATATGCTCGTTTGATTGCATTTATTGTGAGTGTGGATTGAATGCAGATGGCCGTGAGGATACGCAATTGCCTACAAGACAGCAAGTTCGTAAAGCATTGGAAGAAAAACTGATTGCCTATAAGCAAGCAGGTGGTGAGCCTATTGATACCTTTACGTTTGCTGGAAATGGCGAACCAACCTTGCATCCCGATTTTAAGGAAATAGTATTGGATACCCAAAAATTGCGTAATCAATATTATCCAGATGCTAAAATTTCAGTGCTAACTAATGCTTGGCAGTTAGATAAGCCTGCGGTGTTAGAGGGACTGCGTCAAGTGGATAATGCTATATTAAAGTTAGATAGTGCTATTCCTAGTACTTTGTTAAGCATGAATAGGCCTGTATCGCCAACTTTCAACATAGATACCCTAATAGAGCAGTTGGCTTCTTTTAGAGGTCAGTGCATTGTACAAACCATGTTTTTGCGAGGTGCTGGAGTAGATAATACAACGCCCGCAGAAATTGAAGCATGGTTGGGGGCATTAAAACGCATTCAGCCATCGTTGGTACAGTTGTACAGCATTGATAGAAAAGTGCCTATTGAAGGGCTAGAACACGTTGGCGAGGAAGAATTAAAAGCAATTGCTGCCAAGGTAAAGAAAATAGGTTTAAAAACATTGGTTACACCTTAATGGAAATCCAGTGAGAAACAACAAGCGACAAACAATAAGCGGCAAACAACGTATTTTGGTTTGTCCATTAGATTGGGGGTTGGGCCATGCATCGCGCTGCATCCCCCTTATTTATGCCTTTTTAAACCAAGGGCACGAGGTGTTGTTGGCAGGTTCTGGACCATCTTTTGAATGCCTTAAACAAGAATTTCCCTCGCTTACTTTTATTCCTTTTGAGTCTTTTACCTTGCGCTATTCTGCAGGTTCATCGCAAATAGGGGCCGTATTAAAAGCATTACCACGCTTGCTTAAGCGAATTAAAACAGAACAAAAAGAACTATCCTCTATTGTTAAGTCGTATGCTATTACCCAAGTAGTTTCCGATAATCGATTTGGCTGCTACTGTAAGGAGGTTAAAAGCATTTATATTACTCATCAGTTATGGGTAAAATTACCCTCTCCTTTTACCTTTTTAGAACCATGGGTGGCACGTTGGCATCGTGGTATTATAGAGAAGTATGATGCGTGTTGGGTACCCGATTATGAAGAGGCCGAAAAATCGTTGGCAGGAGAGTTGTCGCACCCTAAGGTGATGCCCAATAATGTAACCTATATAGGCCCACTTAGTAGGTTTGATAGACCAGAAAAACAAGCTGAATTGTCTACGCTGACGGTAGCGGTTTTGTCGGGAATAGAGCCGCAACGCAGTATTTTTGAAGCCTATTTATTAGATTCTCTGCAGATAGAACCGTCAGACCGTGTTGTGTTGGTACAGGGATTGCCTCAAAAGGGTGTACAGCCATTTACCGTAGGCAAGGTGACGGTTTATCCATCTTTACCTTCTGCCCAATTACAAGAATTGTTGCTACAAGCTAGTCGTATTATCTGTCGGTCGGGGTATAGCTCTGTGATGGACTTGGCCATTTTGGGTAAGTTGTCGGCAACTACCTTTGTTCCTACTCCAGGGCAGCCCGAGCAAGAATACTTGGCTCAATTTTTAAGCGCTAAAAAGTTCGGTTAATACAGAAAGCGATTTTATTTCTCCCATGCCAGGCAGGTAGTGCTTGTAATAATCAATAATCAGCTGCATAGAACGTCGTCTTTCGCCCAAAGTAAGTCCCTGAGGTTGTTGTAATAGCTTAGAAAAAAGTTCTTTATCCTCGTTGGATAGCAACTTGATAACTTCGTTTTCTACTTCGTCGTACGGATATATACCAATGTATTTTGAGAAATCAAGTAAAAAGGCAAGTGGGAATGCTTGTATCTCTTTGCTTTGTACCAAGGTTTCTAAACTATGTGTTATAAATTGGTATAAATCAACATCGACGTTGGTAGTTTCTATTGATCGCTGAATTATTTCTGCCAAAAAGAAGCAGATAGAAATTTTTCCTGGATGATCGTATAGTTGGTAGGATAGGGGGTGTAATTTAGCCTCGCTAAGTTGTTGGATGTCTTTGTTTTCGCGGTGGGTTACTTCTATGTCTACTATTGACATAGGTTGTAGGTGTTGCAATTTTATTTTAGCGCGTTTGCTTTGTGGATTGTATACCGCATAGCTTACTTTGCCAAAATCTTTGGTAAAGATATTGGCAATATACGCGTTGTCTTTGTAACGTGTTGTGGTTAAAACAATGCCTTGTGTGCTGTGTTGCATTAGTAGCGAATTACTTTGTGGATGCTTAGCTTTTCTCCTAATACGTGTAGCAAATAGATACCAGGTTGCGGCAGCATCACCTTGTTATCATGTCCTTCTGCAATCAACTTGCCCTGTAAACTGTATAGGCGGTACTCGCTACCATCACCATTCCAATAAACGTAGTTGGGGGTAGGGTTAGGGTATACTACGTTTGTATTTACCTCTGTAGTATTTATTCCCACGGCTTGTTCGGTTGCGCATACAGGCTCTATCCATAACGATAGGTTGCAGGGTTGAAGGCTATGCGATGAATAGGGCTTCCATGTGTTTCCCTCTTTATAGTATGCGTAATTAGTGGATGAACTACAAGCGTATAGTGCCAGTGTATCTAAACTAGTGATGTTAGTATACTGAATTTCAACGCCTACAAAAAATGTTGGTGGAACTGGAATGGGTGTTTCAAAATGGATGTAATTTTCTTTCTTAGCCCAATTACTTTTAATGGCTGTTCCCCATGTGCCAGAACGTGTGCACGTTAAATCTTGGGGTTTTACTTGTATTTTGGCCAGTTGGGTAGTAGGAACATCGTTGCCGCTGTATACGGTTAGGTATACGGGTGCATTGCTCTTGTACTTTCCTTTAAAAGGCATGATGTAGGCTCCGTACAAATGGCCTTTTTTGTCTAGTGTAAACTTCTCGGCAAACTGGGTATGTTGTAGTTTGTTGTGGCCTGCATAGTATCCTTTGCTCATTTTTGCTGCAGTAATAGTAGCATCCTTGCTAATATGGCTAATGCGCCTGCAAGGATGTGGAGCATAAGGATCTGCCCCTACCATATATTGTTTTTCTGGTTGCTGGGGCGATAACCAATGTGCTAGTTGCTTGGATGCTTCTTCGTGGTGATTCCAAGCAGTATCTAGGCGAGCGTAATAGTCAGATACAGGCTTACTGCAGGTAGAGTTGCCACCCGTAAGAGCACCTATAATTAGCCCATCTTTATCAAAGAGTGGAGAACCCGATGAACCAGCTTCGGTACATCCCTTGCTCCATCTATCAATGTACCACCAGCCTTTTTTAATTTGGTTGGCTACTAGGTATCCTGTGTAATTGGATATAGTAGGATTGTTGTTGGCATAACTCATACGCTTGCTATCGCCATACGGATGTTGAATGCTAATGAGTGGAGCCTGCGGGGTTTTTGTTCGGTTCCATCCAGCCATGTAAGGGCGATAATCTTTGGGTGGCATTTGGTTTAATTCTACCAATGCAAGGTCCATGTCGGTGGCCCATGCGCGCATGGTGCTTCCTGCTATGGTGCATTCTTGTGTGCCTTGAATGGTACTATCTTGAGCCGTTACCGCATAGTTAAAATAGAAAATGGTACGGGTGGCATCATCTTCCGATTTAAAATTATGGGCGGCAGTGTATACGTAGGGTTTTCCTTCGGTATTATTGATTAAACAGCCGCTACCGTAGTAAGATTGTGTTGATGAAACAACATAAAGCAGGCATACTGCTTGTTTTTGCTGTGTAAGTTCGTCTGTAAAATGGGCGTGCGGGCTACATTGGTTTGAAGAGTTAAATGTATTGGTGGCACGGTTGTGCGCCACTTTCTCTATGCAAAACGACCCATTGTAGGCTACTTGGGCGGGTTCTTGGTATTCTATTATTAGGCTGTCGCCTAAAAGTGGACGAATGGGTAATATGCCTTGTTCGTTGAGGTTCTCTGTGCCAAATGCACCTAATATTTGGGTTTGAGATGGATTGTATACAAATAATTTAGCTCCTTCGGGCATGTCTAGTTGCGCCAATACAATGCTCATAGAAGCGGCACCACTTGAAATTAATCCCATGCGCCAAATACGTGTACCATTATCTAGAATATTCCAATTGCCGTCTTTTTGTGGTGTAAAATTAACTTGTGCTACGTGGCCAATGGCATAACTTCTAGGCAGGTTGGTAAGGGTTTGTGTGGTGTCTATGTGTAGGTGGTAAAAAAACGATGTAGCAGAACGTTGGTACGTTTGTGCCTTTAGGTTAAAGGGCGTAGGAATGCCTTCGCTTTCAATCTGAGCCATTACAACCTGAAAGCAGGATATGATGCATACCAAAATTGCTACGAAACGTTTCATGGAACAAAAGATTTTTGCAGCACAAGAATAGATTCGTTCCCCATATTAAAGAGTAAATCAAATACACTTAGGTTTGCTAAAAAACCATATTTTTGTTCAAATACTTGGTAGTACGGAATATTTGAATAGTGCTTGTCGGCTACTGGATGCTTGGTGTGTATACTATTTCTATAATCAAGGGTGCTTTGGGTAAGAAAACAGTCGCTTTCTGTTATGGTATTTTGAATGCCTATTAACTGGCAAATACAAGCCTGTAGTGCTTGATTAAAATCAGTTAGATAGGTGTATCTTTGTTGGTAAAAAGGACGAAAATCGTCCTCGTAATACATAAAAAAAGGACTATTCTTATAGGCCGACTCCAAGGCACGCCAATGTACCTTTTGCCAATTCTCGTCGGCAATTTTTACCTCTTTGTCGATGGTTTTATTGCCATAGGGTTTTACTACTGGAATGGTTAAATCCATGGGGCCGTTGGCCGTAGCAATACGACACCTATTGCGGTATGTTTGTTTTTCGTAATGTTGGTACATGTCAATAACGCAAGTTGGGTAATGTGTCAACTTGCTGTAATACTGAACGTTGCCAGCATAGAAGGAAGTTAGTGCAATGGTGTTATTCATTTTAGACTATCTACGCTCTTAAACAAGCGGTTCCAACGAATCGACTGGAAGAATGATTTATCTTTATCTAACGATAACCACACAAACAAGGGTTTGCCTACAATGTGGTCTTCTGGTACATATCCCCAATAGCGTGAGTCTTCAGAATTATGACGATTGTCGCCCATCATCCAATAATAATTCATGGCAAAGGTATAGGAATCAGCTTGTTTGCCATCAATGTAAATAACGCTATCTTTTACCGTTAAATCGTGGCCTTCGTATACGCTAATAATGCGATTGTACAAGGGTAAGTTAGCCAAAGTAAGCGGTGTGGTTGCCCCTTTACGAGGAATGTAGATGGGGCCATAGTTATCGCGGGTCCAATTGTCAAAGGCTTGTGGAAATACTTTACCTGTAAAAATGCTTGGGTCATCAATAACCGATACCACCTGTGGGAAACCTTTAATTTGTTGACAAGCATTAGCTGTAAGCGGTAAATAGTATACAGGTGGATATTGTCCGTTGATGGCACTATAGTCTAGGTATTGTAAAATAGCATTGCCATCAGGCCATGTATTTACTAAGTGCCTGTCATCAAGGCTAATTCCTAGTTGTTCAAATTGTTTGTCGCTAATGGCGCGACCATCCGTGGCAACTAGGTAGTTAAATTGCAGCCCTGTGGGTTCTTGTTGAGCAACACCATTGATGTATATGTGTTTATCAATGATTTGAAGCGTATCGCCAGGTAAACCTACACAGCGTTTTACGTAGTTTTCGCGACGGTCTACAGGACGCCATACCACTTCGCCAAATTTTTCGGGGTGTTGTTGTATGGTTGTTTTACCATATCGATTACACAATTGGTAGTAATCAGGGTTAGGTACTAATGATGCAACGGTGTCGCCTGCTGGAAAATTAAAGACGACAATGTCTAGTGGTTTTATAGTATCTAGTCCTGCTAAACGACGATACTCCCATTGAATTAATGTACTGAATGATTGACCTCCCCATGGGAAAGTGTGTTGTACCAAGGGCATGGACAACGGTGTCATAGGAACGCGTGGCCCATAGTGTACTTTGCTTACCAATAAATAATCGCCTACCAAAAGCGATTTTTCTAGCGATGAAGAAGGTATTTGGTAGTTTTGGAAAGCAAAGTTATTGATAAAATACACGGCCACTAATGCAAATAAGATGGCATCTATCCAACTGAATATGCTATATAGGCGTGGGTTTTTAACCTTCTTCCAAAAGGTCCAAGGAATTATTTTGGTAAGGTAAATATCGGCAATAATGGGCAATAATAGCAACCACCAGTAGTTGCCTACCCATGCAATAAATAGGATATATGCTAGGCATGCTAGTGCCCCCTTTACCCATTGTTTAGTTGGAATTTCTTTTATTGGAATCATGGTTAGAATTTAAGCATATCTTTCATACCCAAACAACCTTTTTTACCACAGGTAAACTCGGCAGCAAGAACGGCACCTAGTGCAAAGCCATTGCGGTTTTTAGCGTCGTGGGTAATGGTGATGTAATCAAAATCAGACTCGTATTGAATGGTATGAATACCAGGAACCATGCCTTCGCGAATGGCCTTAATGGTTAGGGTAGGGTCTTCTGCCTTGCCTTCGCCCAATGCCCATGTTGTTTTACGGTCGATGTTGTTTAAGATGCCTTCGGCCAAGGTAATGGCGGTTCCACTGGGTGCATCTAATTTTTGGGTATGATGGGTTTCTTCCATGCCTACTTGATAAGCAGGGAATTGATTCATAATGCGTGCTAAATATTCGTTAACGGCAAAAAAGATGTTTACGCCTAAACTAAAGTTAGAAGCCCAGAAAAAAGCCAATCCTTTTTCGTTGCATAAAGCTTGAATGGCTGGCATTTGTTCGGTCCAACCGGTGGTGCCAGAAACTACAGATACACCAGCAGCAAAGGCCTTTTTGTAGTTTTGTACGGCTACTTTTGGGGCGGTAAATTCAATGGCAACATCAGCGCTTTTAAAGGCATCCGATTCAAAATCTTCTTGGTTGTCAATGTCAATGCGGCTTACAATTTCATGACCGCGGCTAAGGGCAATTTGTTCGATGGTTTTGCCCATTTTTCCGTATCCTATAAGTGCTATTTTCATATTGTTCTGAATTTTATATGTTCAACTTACAAAAATAATACATTTTTTGTTATGGTGACGAATTAAAATGTAGTAACTTCGCACAGAAATTGATAGTTATGGAAAATAAAGATAAAGCTCCCTATGGTCCCAGACCATCGTATCCAACACCTCGTTTAAATTGTTTGATTAAACGCCCAGATACAACCCCAATTGTATGTGCTAAATGTGGCGAGAGTTTGGCAGGTAGGTTGCTACAATCTACCCAGTTTACCTGCGACCATTGTGGTAGAAAATTTAATATGTGCCGCGATTGTGGGGCCACATCCTTTTGCCCCGAGTGTGGAGGGTGGTTATTGAATAGCTGGGAAGATGCTGGCAAGTGGCTGTTACGACAACAAAATAATCCAAATAAAGAACATTATCATCACCATCATCATGAACAGTGAAATTATTATGATTAACATCTTTGGCGACGATAAGCCAGGTGTTACTGCTTCTATTACAGAAATTTTAGGTAGGTATCATGCATTAATCCTAGACATTGGGCAAGCCGATATACATCATTCCCTTTCGTTAGGTATTTTATTTCAAGTAGGTAGTGGCGTAGAATCGGGACAAATTTTAAAAGAAATCTTGTTTAAATGTTCAGAACTAAATTTCGGCGGCTTGTTTGAGCCACTTTTGACTG